>JAPLYR010000087.1 GCA_026395455.1 Candidatus Roizmanbacteria bacterium
ACAACTTTTACCGATCTTAAACAAAGAGAGCTTTTTTTTGAAGATTTACTCAATGAAGCGGTTGAAGCAAAAAGTGTTATTTTGCTTCTGGAAAATGTTGATAAATACTGCTCTTCAGGAGAAGGTAGGATTGATCTAACTACATCAATCGAAAAATTTGCAAAACACCCTGCCTTACAGTTTATTGGAATAACAACTCCATTTTTTTATCAAAGATATGTATTTCCCAATGAAAAAATTGGGCGTCTCTTCACGAGGGTTGATGTAAAAGAAATATCAAAACAAGAAGCTCTTATAACCATACTGCATAGTATCCCCACATTTGAAACCACCTATTTTGTTTCTATACCGTATGAAACAGCTTCGGCAGTAATTGAAAAAAGTGAATTCTATATTACCTATATTCCTTTCCCGGAAAAGGCTATCGAATTACTTGATCAAACATGCGCTCATTATTTTGCTCAAGAAAAAAAGTCACCTTCCCGTACTATTCCTGTAATCCTTCCCGATTATGTAGATACCGTACTTTCCGAAAAAACGCATATTCCAACTCGTCTCACTACTGATATGAGATCAAAATTACTGAAACTTGAAACTCTCCTTCAAGAACGAGTAGTCTTTCAAACAAAAGCTATTTCTGCACTTTCAAGTGCACTGAGACGATCATTTATTTTGTTAGGAAAGCGAAAAAAACCACTCGCCACTTTTCTCTTCCTTGGACCTACCGGGGTAGGAAAAACAGAAACAGCCAAAGCATTATCAACCTTGTTCTTTGGAAATGACACCTATTTAACCCGATTTGATATGTCACTATTTCAGTCAAAAGATGACATTAGAACTCTTATTGGATCGCTTGAACAAGGACTTCCAGGTCTCTTATCACAAGCAATTCGAGAAAAACCATATGCAGTTCTTCTCTTAGATGAACTAGAAAAGGCGCATCCTGATCTTATAAATATATTTCTTACCGTTATTGATGAGGGATATTTTACCGATGGATTTGGAAAGCGTGTTGACTGTAAAAATCTTATTATTATTGGAACATCGAATGCCGGAGCGGATTTTATATATAAACAACAAGCGGTTATGAACAAGCTGTCCTCTGCTATCTCAACAGAAGCAGAAGTAGCCCAAGATAATACAGTTAGTTTAATAGACTATCTTGTAGAGAGAAAAATATATTCACCTGAGTTTTTAAATAGATTTGATGGGGTGGTTATATTTGATCCTATCTCTGATAATGCCCTTCTCCTTTTGGCAAAAAAAATGTCAACCGTAGTTCAGGATACTATTTATTCTTTATATAAAATACGTATTCTTATTAAAGACGAAACGTTAATGGAAACGATAAAAAAACATTACAATCCAGCATTTGGAGCCCGTAATCTTGAACATGTGGTGACTCAAGAAATTGAAGATAAAATATCTATTCTTCTTCTTGAAAATAAAATTGCTGAAGGATCTGTAATAACTCTCTAGATTATCGTATAATGCATACATGAAAATATATTTCACTGCATCCACTTCTGGAAATGGGGACCTTGTACCTCTCTATGCACACATTATCCACTTAATCGAAGAACATTCGGTCACGCTCACTTCAGGTCCTCAAATCATATCTGAAAAAATGTTAAGTGAAGATAAAAAACTCACATCTCAACAAATCTATGAGCGCCAACAAAAACGTATTGAAGAGTCTGACTTGGTTATTGCGGAAACCTCAAAACCTTCCCATGGTGTTGGTGGAGAAATTGTCTATGCACTGTCACTTGGGAAACCAGTGCTAGCTCTCGTTCACACTAAATTTGAAGATCATATCTCCCCTATGCTAGCTGGTAATCCATCAGAAAATTTATTTATCGAATTTTATGAAGAAGATTCAGTAAAAAATAAATTAAGTGATTTCATTAAGCATATTGAAAAAGTAAAAAAAAGAAAAGGAAAACTTATTGTTATCGATGGTGGAGATGGGTCTGGAAAAACAACTCAAGCGCAACTATTAGTAGACTATCTTAAAACTCAAAAAATCCCTGTTAAGTATGTTGATTTTCCTCAGTACTATAAATCGTTTCATGGCAAAACTGTGGGAAAATTTTTAAAAGGAGAGTTTGGAAAAATTGATGAAGTTTCCCCTTACTTAGCGTCGCTTGCCTATGCACTTGATCGAGCATCGATAAAGCGTGAAATGGACGAATTTTTAGCTCAAGGTGGATACATAGTGGCAAATCGCTACGCAACCTCAAGCATGGCACATCAGGCAGCAAAATGTAATACAGAAAAAGAAAGAACTGATTTCTTAAAATGGATTTACGAACTTGAATATAAAGTGCATAAAATTCCAAAAGAAAATCTCGTAATATATCTACATGTCCCCTATCAATACGCAGCTGAACTCTCCAAAAAACGAGCAATGCAAAAAGGAATAGAACTAGATATTGCAGAAAAAAGTGTAGACCATCAGAAAAGGTCTGAGGAAATGTACCTTATGCTTTCAAAAAAGCATAGACACTGGAAAATCATTGAATGTGTGAATAATGACAAAATGCTCTCAATCCAAGAGATTCATGAGCAAGTTCTCAAAATACTTAACTCACGTATTTAACACAACTTGCTTTAGTAAATCCCGCTCCGTATCCTAACTCAGTACTAGTGTTAAGGTTTACAGCAGTAAGTCTACTCAGTCGTATAATAACTACGTTTGCAGTATCATTTACACCCTCTTGATTTAGTACATTCATTAAGTCAAGCATGTATGGAAGATATCCACCTCGTGCAAAATATACATAATCAGTAGTATCTTCACCTACTTTGGGAACGATGGTTATCCCTTTATCACTGTTTGGATGATTGCCATGATCATCTTCTCTTTTATCATTCCATTCACAATAGTTATCAATTCCTTCATGTTTAAATGGCTCTCGTATCTTTTCCATACCTTGAGCTGATATCCCCTTTTCAGCTTCACCCATGTCGCCATGTACCGCAACAGCTGTTTCTCCAAGGTTAAAAATTTCAGCCTGTGATTCAGGATCAACATCTTTATAGAAATCTGTTTCCGATTTTGGAGGATACTCTAAGTAATTTGCATGTTTAAGTCGACTACTACCTTCAACAGGTTCTCCTGGTGACAATTGAAATGCCATATGTCCTGCAGTGATATCGATTGGAATATTGTATGCCTTTGCAAAAGCTTGAAAATAAAGAATGCTTTGTGCTGTTGCTGCACCGTCAATAACTATATCAACTCCACGTTCTTGTAATTTTTTTAGCTCCCCCTCATCTTGTACTCTATCGTACAAATATCCAATGATTGAGTCGCCTGATGCTGAACAGTCATCATGAATGCGAACAGCAGGTTTTCTTGTTATGTCAACTGGCTTTTTAAGTTCTTGTGCGATATTTTTTAACATCGCATTTTGATATTGAGCTCGTATTGGCTCTGCTTTATCATCTGCAAAACCCTTTGGGTACTCTTTATCATTTGATACTTCTTTTGCCAAACGAGACATGGTAAGAGCGTGCGGATTGAACATTCCGTTCATGATATGCACTGAAAAATTGTCGCTTGAAAAAGAAAAGGTTGGATCTTCTGCACGTCCTTCATTTACACTTAGGATACTTTTTTTTGCTCCTTTTATATCTTCAGGATATCCAAGTCTTCCTAAAAATAACTCTGGGCTGACATAACTTCCTGGAAAAAGCTCACCTAGTTCACTTGGGAATTGAACAAATTTATCCCAATCCTTATCGACACCAAACTCGTCCCTTAAGGGAATTGTTGAT
>JAPLYR010000093.1:0-9295 GCA_026395455.1 Candidatus Roizmanbacteria bacterium
GTACTTGAAATGAATAAAAAATTCAATGATCTTATCATTGATGAACTCAACCTTCCTTCCCGAGTTGTAAATGCATTGTTAAGAGAAAATATTGAAACAGTTGCAGACTTGGTAAAGATCGGAGAAGAGAAACTCGTTGCTTACAAAGGACTTGGTAGAAAATCTATTGATCTGATAAAAGATGAGTTAAAAAAGTTGGGATTTGAGTGGAACTAATATGAAGCACAGAATAAGCAAAAGTAAGTTTGGATTTGGGTATGACGCTAACAAAATGTTAATGCGTCAACTTTGCCGCAACTTCTTTTTAGAACAAAAAACAACAACAACGAAAGAAAAAGCAAAGGCTATGCAGATGGTTATTGAAAAGCTTGTTTCAAAAGCTAAGGCAAAAACAGAAGCAAATAAAAACCAAATCCTCAGTTACTTTGGAGAACAGGCTCTTGTTGACAGACTATTTAACACAGTAGGTCCAGCATTTGAAAAGATTAATGGTGGATACACAAAAGTCACATTGCTTGAACAAAGACAGTCTGATGGAGCAATGATGGCTCAGATTACATGGGCTCACCCATTGACGAAAGAAGTTAAAGCAAAGAAAGTCGAAGCTGTAAAAGAAATTAAAGATGTTACAGAAGTTGAAGCTAAATAATCATGACAACACTTACAAAGATAACTAAACCTATTTCTGCAACTGAAATAAAAAAAGCATGGCACTTGATTGATATGAAAGGCAAAGTTCTTGGAAGAGAACTCCCAAGAATCTCAACTCTTTTGCAAGGAAAACACAAACCAACATATGTTCCAAATATTGATAGTGGAGACTATGTAGTCGTCATCAATGCTTCACATCTCATGTTGACCGGAGACAAAATGGACACAAAAATGTATGATCATTTTTCTGGATATCCAGGAGGATTGAAAAAAACAAAGGCAAGTGATTTATTGAAAAATAATCCTGGACGAATGGTCACAAACGGAGTTGGAGGCATGCTTCCAAAAAATAAATTACGTGATAAGCGATTAGCTCGTTTGTTTGTATTTGCGGATGATCAACATCCATATGCAAAAGAATTAGCTCTGAAAGCATAAATTATTATTTGATAGTATCTTATGGTGAAAAAAACAAAAAATGTTCTGTTTTACGAAGGAGTCGGAAGACGAAAGACTTCTGTTGCAATAGTACGTCTTTATATCCCTGGAAAAGATAAAACCGTCATGGTTGGTGAAACAAAGATTAAAGAAGGAGAAATTTTTGCAAATCATGAGAAAATTGAAAAAATGTTTCCAGCTCTGCACCAAAAGGTATTGTACTTAAAGCCACTTAAACTCGTGAACGCAGAAGACAGATTTTGTGTTTCAATCACCGTATCAGGTGGTGGACTCAATGGACAACTTGATGCAATAAGTCATGGACTTGCACGCGCACTTGAAAAGACAGATAAAGAAATAATGAGACCTCTTTTGAAGAAAGAATTACTCCTTAAAAGAGATCCTCGTGCTCGCCAAAGAAGAAAAGTGGGTACCGGAGGAAAAGCTCGAAGAGCAAAACAGTCTCCAAAGCGATAACGAGATATAGTATTATCTATACATATGAAGAAAGATCTTTCTATCATTATTGTTTCATATAATACAAAAGACCTTACCCTCAAATGTATCACAAAACTTCAAAATGCCCTATCTAAAGGTTCCCTTCAAGCTGAGGTAGTTATTGTTGATAATAACTCTCAAGATGGTTCAGGCGAAGCTCTCAAAAAAATAGCAGATAACAAAAATATAAAAGTTATTTGTAACACAGGAAATAGCGGATATGGAAAAGCAAATAATCAAGGACTTGCCATTTCTGAGGGGCGATATATTCTCTACCTTAATTCAGATGTTTTAGTTCCTGAAGAGCCTTTTTTTGACGCTCTTATTAAGGAGATGGACAGTCATTCCACATATGGAGCTCTCACAGTAAAAGTACAACTCCCAACCGGTGGTATTGACCCTGCTTCGCACAGAGGATTTCCAACGGTATGGAGATCATTTTGTTACTATGCAGGTCTTGAGAAAATAACAGCACGCATTCCATTACTTAATACCATTTTTGGAGGATATCACTTAACTTCACTTCCTTTAACTACAATACATGAAATTGATGCACCAACGGGTGCCTTTTTTCTTGCACGAAAAGATCTTCTTGACACATTAAAGGGATTTGATGAGGACTTCTTTATGTATGGAGAAGATATTGACTTAGCGTTTCGCATTAAGCGACTTGGCTATTTAGTTATCTATGATCCAACATATACAGTCTTACATTTAAAGTATCAAAGTGGTATTAAAAAGAAAAATAATACTGCTATTCAAAGTAAAACCCGAAATTATTTTTATGAATCAATGGCGATTTTTTATAAGAAACATTACGAAAAATGCTATCCACGATTAATTTCCATGATTGTATATATGGCAATTAATCGAAAAAAAGCCGGCATATGAAACACATAGGAATTGATGCGCGATTACTATTCCAAACTGGGGTAGGGACCTATCTTCAAAACCTTCTCCACAACATACCCAACTATGCACCAAAAGATATAACCTTCACCTTTTATTGTCTTCCATCAGATGCTTCATTTATTCAAAAAGCAGTCCCCAATAGTCATATTCATACTACTACTGCACTATGGCATTCGTGGAGTGAGCAAACAGAATTTTTAGATTGCATATATAAGGATAATGTAGACCTCATGCATTTCACCTATTTTGGCCATCCAGTGCTCTATAATCGAAAGTCTATTTCAACAGTGCACGATGTCACACCTTTGTTATTTAAAACAGGGAAAGCATCAACAAAAAATTCTCTTGTCTATTTTATAAAACATAGTGCTTTTTCACTTGTTCTTAAAAATCAGGTGAAGCGAAGCGTTGCAATCATTACTCCTACAAAAACCGTTAAGGAACAACTTATTCAGCTCTATGGGAATGCAATTGAAAAGAAAATCACCTCAATCTATGAAGGTGTTTCTTATAGATTATTAGAAGGGAAAAGCGAAGAATCAACAATAAAGAAACCATATCTACTCTATGTAGGCAACTTTTATCCTCATAAAAACGTTCAATTTTTAATTAAGGCATTTGTAAAAAGTAATTCCCCATACGTATTGGTATTAGCAGGTCCTCATGACTTCTTCTTAAAAAGAATATTAGATCTTCTGACTGAAGAAGAGAAAAAACACATCATTGTGAAAGATAAACAATCGATCAATGAATTGGTCACTTTGTATAAAAATGCCGAAGCACTTATCCATCCATCCATTTCAGAGGGATTTGGTTTGCCGATAGTGGAAGCAATGCATTTTAATATTCCCATTATCGCCTCACATATTCCGGTATTTCAGGAATTATTAGGTACGTCTCATTATTCATTTGATCCATTTGAAGAGTCTTCTATTATCGACACCATCCACACATTTGAACAAGAACAAGAAAAGAAAAAGAATAGTTTAAGAAAGGAATTCTCGTTTGATGAAATGACTCGACAGACAATGGAGCTTTACTTAAGACATGTATAATTCAAAAACAAAAATTGCGATTGTTTATGACTGGATAGATAAGTGGGGTGGGGTAGAAAGAGTTCTTCTTCATCTCCACACATTATTTCCTGATGCCCATTTTTATACATCTGCTGTTGAATACAAAAACGCACAATGGGCAAAGGGTCTGACGATACATCCTTCCTTTATTCAAACTTTTCCATCCTTTCTTCGTATGAATCGTGCTCTTATGGCTCCTCTATTTCCTTTTGCATTTGAGTCTTTTTCATTTGGTGAATATGACTTAGTAATTTCTGTTACCTCAGCATTTGCGAAAGGAATTATTACAAAACCAGGTACAAAACATGTATGCTACCTTCTCACTCCACCTCGCTATCTGTGGAGTCACACAAAAGATTACATGTCAGGATTCAAAGGTTTTTTTGCACTGCCATTTTTACACCATTTACAACAATGGGATCTATGTGCAGCTCATCGTCCAGATAAATATATATCGATCTCCACAACAACTGCACAGCGTGCCAAGCGCTATTATCAAATAGAGAGCCAAGTGGTACATCCCCCATTTGATACGGACTATTGGGATATACAGAAAAAAAGTATGAAAAAACCAAAGACTGTTACTATTACTGATTCATATTATCTCTGTGTGGGGCGAATGGAATCCTACAAAAAAACGCAACTCGTCGTAGACGCCGCAAAGCAAAAACCATCCTCACAGTTTATCTTTGTGGGAACTGGCTCACTGGAAAGAAAACTAAGGAGTAATTCTCCTCAAAATTGCCAGTTTGCAGGGCTTATTACAGATAGCGAACTCTCATACCTCTATGCCCATGCCAAAGCCCTTATAATGCCACAAAACGAGGATTTTGGCTATATCTCACTGGAGGCTCAATATCACGGATGTCCCGTGATCGCATATCATGAAGGAGGGGCAAGCGAAACAGTGACTGAAGGTGAGAGCGGACTCTTTTTTAAAGAGCAGACAGTGCCATGTCTCACGTCCCAGCTTGAAAGATTTGAACAAATATCATACAATCTAAGTCATTCAACTGGGCAGATACAACAATCAATGAAAGAACGATTTGGGTCAAAGCGATTTGATGCTCAGTTTCTTTATCAATTACAGTAGACAATTTATATGAAAGCAGTTATTTTTGCCGGTGGAGCTGGAACACGACTATGGCCTCTTTCTCGAAAAAAATCGCCTAAGCAGTTTGAGCGTATTATTGGAGATAAATCTACTTTACAATTGGCGGTTGAACGTCTGCGTCCTGAGTTTGAATTTAAAGATATCTATATTTCTACTAACAGCGCTTATAAAACAATCATTCAAAAACAACTCCCAGATATTCCTGATGACAATTACTTCCTAGAACCTGAGAAAAAAGCTGTAGGTCCTGCAATTGCCCTTGTAATGGGAATCCTTCAGAAGAAGCACCCTCATGAGCCCCTTGCCATTTTATACAGTCTTGTATTTCTCGCGCATAAACCTCGATTTGCGAGTGAAAATTTAGGGTATATACACATGGGCAAAAAAACACATGAAAATGATTTAATATCCTTCTACTCATACGAAGGATGCAAATATCGCCCTGATGAAAAAACCGCTGAAGAATATTTTGCTTCAGGAAAATATGCATGGAATTTGGGATATTTTGTTACCACCCCAAGCTTTATATGGAAAGCATATGAACGATTTACTCCAAATCTTTTTAGCGAAGTAAAAAAAATAGTGGATGCATACGATACAAAAGAATATCCATCTGTTCTAAAAAACGTATATTCATCACTGGAAAAAATAAATTTTGACAATGCGATTCTTGAAAAATTAGATAAAGAAACAGCATGTGTTATTGTTGAGGATATTGGATGGAGTGATATTGGAGCATGGGAAGCGGTAAAGGAAGCAATGGAGCAATATCCGTACGAAAATATTATTCGTGGAAGAGTGTACTTGGAACATGTTCGAGATACCCTTATTTACAATTACGAAGATAAGAAGTTGATCGTTGGAATTGACCTTGATGAACATATTATCGTTAATACAAAAGATGTTTTGTTAATTGCAAAGAAGTCATCTGTTGGAAAAATAAAAACACTCGTTGAAAATTTTGAAGGTACAGAACATGAGGATTTAACATAAAAATATGAAACAATTATTTAATGGAATGAGCTATAACAAGTATCTAAAAAGAGCGATGGATGTTGTATTGGCATGTATTCTTCTTCTCCTTTTCTCGCCTATTTGTCTTTTGGTCTCAATTGCAATAAAGCTTGATTCAGAAGGACCTATCTTTGCAGATGTCCCAGAACGTGTCGGACAAAATGGAGCGCTATTTAAAATGTTTAAGTTTCGGTCCATGATTAAAAATGCTCATGTCCTTCTTCACACAGATTCTCGATTTAAAACATTGTTTGAACAATATCAAAAAGATAGTTATAAACTGAAAGATGATCCAAGAGTTACACTCGTTGGCAAGTGGATTCGCAAACACTCACTTGATGAAATTCCACAACTACTCAATGTGCTTCTTGGAGAAATGAGTATTGTAGGACCTCGTGCGTATTATCCTGACGAGCTTGAAAATCAACAGCAAAAACATCCTGATACGAAAAAATTCGTTGCAGAGGTATTGTCGGTCAAACCAGGGATTACTGGATTGTGGCAAGTATCAGGTCGCAGTGAAGTTCATTTTGATAAACGAATTGCGCTCGATGCAGAATATATTAAATCTATTTCATTTTTTGAAGATATTCGTATAATATTTAAAACACCACTTGTTATGGTTACGGGAAGAGGTGCCGTTTAATTTGCCATTTTACATTTATCATTTTTAATTACTAAATATCTATGAAAAAACAAATAGGAATAGTACTTTTTGCATTGTTGTTAGGGTTATGTGCATTTGCATATTATTCGTTTTACATTCCTTATACTCGTATTCAAGCAAAAGGAATGGCAGTTATGGTATCTGCCAAAGATTTGAAAACAGCATTTTCTCAAAATGATATTGATTTACTTTCTTCAAAATTAAAGATGTTTGATGAGAAATATGCAGAACTTGAAAAAGAATCTAAAACACTGTATTGGGCAGTCTCAATTCCTTATATTGCTGACTTTAAGCTCGCTATTGAAGCAGGAAGATATGGAGTAGAAGCCGCCAAAGCAACTGTTGCATCAATCGCACCTTACGCAGATCTTATTGGATTTAAAAAAGGAGAATCGGCTTTTGTTGACAAATCGGCAGAAGGGCGTCTTCAAACAGCAGTTCTTACTTTAGATAAAGTTCTAAAAAATGTTGACGTTATTTCAGAAAATATTAATCAAATCGAGACACGACTTGAGAAGATTGATGAAAAACGATATCCTGCAGAAATTGGTGGGAAAAAAATTCGTTCAACAATCACAAGTGTTAAAGATCAATTTGGAGGTATATCCCGATTGTTTGTTGATGCAAAACCATTACTTAAAAAACTGCCAGAGATTCTTGGATCTAAGAAAGAGCAGACATATTTAATCTTATTCCAAAATACTGCTGAAAGACGTGCAACAGGAGGATTTCTTACTGCATACGCTGTATTCAAGATTAAAGATGGCAAGATGACAATTGATAAGTCTAGTGATATTTACACATTAGACGCAAGCATTTCATCCCATCCAGCTGCACCTCCTGAGATAACAACATACCATAAAGGTGTAACTAAACTATATATTCGTGATAGTAATTTATCCCCTGACTTTGTTACGTCTTTAGATTTATTTAATACGCTTTATAAAAAAAGTAGTATTCGTGTCAATTATGATGGAATCATTGCTCTTGATTCAAAAATCCTCGTCGATATGCTTACCATCTTTGGTGATGCTCAAGTGAATGGAATCACATTTAGCGCAAAAATAGATAAAAGATGTGATTGTCCTCAAGTAATCTATCAACTTTTCTCAGTTGTTGATGAGCAGGTCGGATATGTTAAAGAGAATCGAAAAGGCGTATTAGGAGACTTAATGTATGAGCTCTTTAATAGAGCATTACGATTCTCCCCATCGAAATATTGGGGCTCACTTGCTCAGGCTATGTTTAAAAATATGGACGAAAAACACCTCCTTCTCAATTGACCCAGAAATTCAGAAGTCTATTGAAAAGTTAAACTATGCGGGAAGAATAAATGCAAGTAAAGGTGATTATCTCCATGTAAATAATGTTAATTTTGCTGGTGCAAAATCAAATCTATTTACTACCGAAACGATTGTCACAAAAAGCACAAAGGAAAATGGAACAACAAAAAGAGAAGTGAAGGTTGAGTATAGAAATCCATATCCAGCATCCAACTGTAACTTATTACAAGAAAGAGTGCTTTGTTTGAATGCTCCTTTGCGAAACTGGGTCCGTATCTATGTTCCAAAGGGTTCAAAGCTTGTAGCATTTGACGGATCATCTATGAAGGTGCAGACGTATGAAGATTTAGATAAAACTGTGTTCGAAGGGTTTCTTATCGTAAATCCAATGGGTCTTGCAAAGATCAATGTTACATACACTCTTCCAGCATCAGTTGACTCCTCAACACTTATGATTCAAAAACAATCTGGAGTAGAGGGTCAAAAGTATGAAGTTTCACTTGAAGGAAGTACTGTATTTAAAGGCGTAATGGAGAAAGATACTCTATTTAAGTAAGCATGTCATATCGTACCCATAAGGAGACAGATGAAGGAATAATTCTTCTGAAAAGGAAGATTCTTCATTCTGACGTAATGATTATTGTACTTACTCACCATTTCGGAAAAGTGGCTCTTCTTGCAAAAGGTGTTCAGAAGATAACAAGTAAACGTATTTCTGCGCTTCAAACGGGGAATATAGTACGAGTTATTTTTACAGAAAAATATAATACTGTTCGCTATTTAAGTTCGGTCGAACTAATCTCACATTTATCTGCTATAAAAAAAGATCTCACAAAACTACAACATCTCTATACCATCCTTTATCTATTTGAAAGACTTCTCCCAGATAGTCAGATCGATCCAAATGTATATCTTCTCTGTAAAAGTAGCATTGTACAACTTGCGAAAGCGAAGACAGATGAGTTTTCCATAACAAAAGCAATGAGCGATATTCTATCCATTATGGGATATGGAGAATGTAGTTCGTATGAAGAATGCGTTACAATCGCTGAAGACATAATGGGCAAAAAATTACCTGTTGGTGTTATATAATTTAAGACATGGAAGAACTGGTTGCTCTGGCAAAAAGAAGAGGTTTTATTTATCCTTCATCTGAAATATATGGAGGTCTTGCTGCCGTCTACGATTATGGACACTATGGCACATTGCTAAAAAATAATATTCAAGAAGCGTGGTGGAAGAATATGGTCCTCACACGACGAGATGTGGTGGGACTTGATAGTGCCATTTTTATGCATCCCATGACCTGGAAGGCGAGTGGTCATGTTGACAGCTTCAGTGATCCACAGATAGATTGTCGAGATTGTAAATATCGTATGCGTGCAGATCATCTATTGGAAAAATTTGGATACGATGTAGATCGATGGCCACTTGAAAAAATAAACGAAATTTTAGCAACTTTGAGAACAGAAGGTAAACTTGTGTGTGAACATTGTGGTAGAAAAAATTTAACAGATGCACGCGACTTCAATTTATTAATAAAAACAAATTTTGGCTCGCCGGTTGGCAATCTAAAAGATCTTGCAGAAGAAGATATTGTCTATCCACGGGGAGAAACATGTCAAGGTATTTATCTTGAATA
>JAPLYR010000093.1:9321-14547 GCA_026395455.1 Candidatus Roizmanbacteria bacterium
GGGGAGAAACATGCCAAGGGATTTATCTTGAGTATAAAAATATTATTGACTCAATGAGAGTTAAACTTCCATTCGGTATTGCTCAAGTGGGAAAAGCATTTAGAAATGAAATCATCGCAAAACAATTTATTTTTAGAACAAGAGAATTTGAGCAAATGGAAATGCAGTATTTCCTTCACCCAGATGATATGGATAGTAAGTTTGAATACTGGAAGAATGAACGTATGAACTGGTATATTTCCACCTTAGGAATTAGTGCTGATAAGCTTCGTTTTAAAAAGCATGAAAAACTTGCCCATTATGCTAAAGCTGCATTTGATATTGAATATAACTATTCATGTTTAGGAAAATTTGCTGAGGTAGAAGGAATTCACCAGCGAGGGGACTGGGATTTATCTCGACATGCACAGTTCTCTGGAGTTAAACTTGATTATTTTGACCAAGCTCGTAACCTGCGATTTGTCCCTCACATCATGGAAACATCAGTAGGATTAAATAGATTGGTTTTGATGATTTTAGATCAAGCACTTCATACAGAAAAACTTGAGAATGGTAAAACCAGAACTGTTCTCAGCATCAAACCATCTCTTGCACCTGTAAAAGTTGCAATTTTTCCACTTCAGAAAGATGAGAAACTGCAAAAAGTTGCTGAAAAGCTTTATGATACTGTTAAAATGTCACTTGTCACTGAATTTGATGATGCAGGTAATATTGGGAAGATGTACCGAAGACAGGATGAAATTGGAACTCCATACTGTATTACCGTTGACTACCAAACATTGGAAGATAACACAGTAACGATTCGTGAACGCGACACAATGAAGCAAGAACGAATATCTTTAGATAGCGTGAATGAAGTTATAACGAAACGCATTATTAATTCATAATTTTTCTATGAAAAAAAATATGATTTTGCTTGTGGTGGGAGTACTCGTATTAGCAGGTATTGGATTAGCCATTTTCTTTTCTCAACAAAAACCAAAAGTAGTTGAACAACCACAAAAAAAAGAAGAAGTTGGGGCAATTCCTACAGTTGATGCATCCACAACGGTTACATTAACCTCTTTACAAGGTAATAAGGAGATAGTACTCAAGAGTTCCAGTGTTCCCAATGGAACAACCTCAGTAGACTACGAGCTTTCTTATGACACAAAAGGTCAAGGAAAACAAGGAGTTATCGGAACAATATCTTCCATTAGTGGAAATAGTTTTGAGAAACAGATGACATTGGGGACTTGTTCATCAGGTCGTTGTGTATATCATGAAGTTGTTGGAGCGATACAGGTAACATTAAAATTTACAGGAGAATACGGGGAGAAAGTTTTGTCTAAGGAATTCACTTTATAAGAGTCTACTTCTTAGCGTTATGCTTAGATAATATGTCTCTTGTTTAAGGGTGCAAAATTAGGATATACTGTTATTAGTGATACAAATGAAAAGGGGGTGATTATTCATATGCCAAACATACAATCTGCAAAAAAGAAAATGCGCAAAGATGTAACAAGAACAAAAAGCAATGCCGTGTATTTACACGCAATCGAAAATGCAATCAAAGGACTTTTTAAACTGAAAGGAGAAAAAGATGATGCAAAAGTTCGTAAAACAGTTTCTCTTATAGATAAAGCTGCAAAACGAAAAGTGTTTCACAAAAACAAAGCATCACGTCTTAAATCTCGCATTACTAAGTTGGGTTCAAAGAAGAAATGAAATACAAAATCAATCTTCTCCCAGAAAAAGAGCGAGATCTTTTAGATAAGGGTATATATTTCGTACTGCATTATTTGCGGTATGTACTTGTTATTACTCAAATAGTCGTTATCTCTGTCTTTTTTTACCGTTTCAAAATCGATCAAGAAATTATCGATTTAAAAGATGAACTGCAACAGAAACAAGAAATTGTTGCGGTATCTGATCCGCTCTTAAAACAGGCAGAGATAGTCGATCTAAAAACAAAGCAAATACGCGAAATATTAGTGGATCAAGCCAAATTTTCAGAATCATTTACTTATTTTTTAGAGACGTTCCCACTTCATTTAACCATTAAACGACTTGATGTGCGTGCAGGCATCTATAAATTTGACGCAACCACCTCAGACCCTGAAACAATACGGTCATATATGGCGCGTCTCAAACAAGATAAAAGATTTAAAGAGATAACCTTAGGAAGTATTAAACGAGATGGTATTGAGTTTTTTGTTCCTATTATTTTATCTGATTTTCAATTATATAAAGGAAAATAATGAACAAACTGATTATAGTTATACGATATTATTTTTTATATCGTTCGCCTTTTTTACTTTTTTTGTCATTCGTCCCAATATTCTCACTATTCTTTCTCTGCAGGAGGAGGCTGGTAAATTACACATCCTTGATTCAGGATACGAAAATGTTATCAACAAAATCGTGAATATTCAGTCGTTTTTACAGGAGAATGGACAAGATCTTTATTTGCTTGATGAGGCACTTCCTACATTACCTAAGATTAACAAGCTCGTTCTTGATTCACAATTTTCAGCTTCAAGCTCTGGAATGAACTTATCAGCGATGTCTATTAATCAGGTAGACTTAAGAGATACTCAGAAAAGAAAAACTAGAAGAAAAATAATTATTACTCTTGATGGAGCGGCTGACTTTATTCAAAGTAAAGAATTTATAACACAAATCATGAATGATAGAAGATTAAAGATGATACAACAAATTACATTTGACCAAGATGAAAAAAAAGGGTCAATGAGTGGAAGTCTCAAATTAATGTTAGAAGTTGAAGGATACTATCTGTGAAAGGCAAAGAATTGTTAGTGCTATCGCTGGGAGTTTTTTTGACTATTATTGCATGGATGATGTTGGATATCTATCACATTCAAACAAAAATCAACGAACAAATAAATATCAAACCAGCCCAAGTTCCAAACTATATAATGGACAAGACAATTATTGATGTATTAAAACAAAAAAAGGAATAATATATGGCATATAGCGCTCTCTTTATTAAGAAAGGTCAGAATGCCCTGAAAATATTAGGGGCGGTTTCTCTCATAACATTTGTTGTGGGAATATCTATTTTTGTCAAGCAAATAGGGAAGCAAAATGGCTGGCAAAAAGTAACTGGCATCGACAAATTGTACGTAGTAAATAGAACTTCGCATGGATTTGAAGTTGTTTGGTCCACAAAAAAACCTGCTACAGAAGATCAATGGGTAGAGGTAGGAACAGGTAAAGAATCCTATCCAATCATGAGTAAATTTGATACGAGTGGTGGCGTATATCATGCAACAATTGAAGGATTAAAACCTGATACAACCTATTATTTTCGGGTAAGAGTTGGGACTAAAACATATATTTTACCTTCATTGAACTCAAAAATAGTACACACTCCAAAAGCAGTTGTGGAAAAGCCAATATCGCCAGCATATGGTAAAGTTGCATTGCCATCCACAAGACCATATGGTAATGGATTGCTTATCTATGAAATTGATGGGTTTTATCCACTAGCTGTGGTTACCAAGGAAACAGGGGAATGGCTTATGCCCTTGAATGGACTAGTTGAAAAAAAGAGTGATTCAGTTGTATCTGTAAACGATACTAATCAGGTATCGATAAAACTATTTTCATATCCAGAAGGAAATGTTCGGACAATTGTTGGGCAGACTCGTCCCTTAAAACAAACAATCATTGCAGGAAGTTCTATCCATATTGCTCAAGCCGCTCAGACAGCAGGTGAGTCGGTTCTCGGAACATACACTCAGAGCTCAACACAAAAGACGAATGAAACTCTAAGCGTGGTTTACCCAAAAGAAAACGCCCTCATTCCTGGAAATACACCACTTATCAGAGGCACAGCCAAAGCTGGAAAAGATGTGAATGTTCTTATTCAAGGTCCCACAAAACAATATAGCTATAGAACAACAGTAGATGAAATAGGTAATTGGCTCGTGCAGAATCCTCTCGTGCTAGAATCGGGTAAATATACTATTTTAGTGAATGAAGCTGGGACAGAAAAATCACCGATAACTATCAAAAGGACATTTAGTATTATCAAAAGTGGTGAACAAGTCTTAGGAGTAGCAACAGGCTCACCAACTCTTATTCCCACCATGCCACCCGTGGTGCCTACCTATGCCAATCCAACAACGAGTCCTGTCGTTACCACATATCCTACAACTATCGTCCCAACACGTTTTGTCCCAACAGCAACTCAACCAGTAACTGGTGGAGGTATGTCGAGCTTTCTTTTTGGCTCTCTCTTCTTTATCATCGTGGGAGCTGGATTAGTTATTGCGTTTTAAGATCTATTCTTGATAGAATGAAACTATGGATGGATTTGTCGACTTCGTGGTTTCTATAAATAAAGTTGCACTATTAGCCTTTGTAGTTGTATTGGCTTTTCTTTTATTTGAAATCAAAAAAATGATGGATGAAAAAAGAAAGAAAGAGAAGCCAGTAGTCCCACAATTTAACGATAAAATGCAACAAAAACCAGCAGCGGTAAATAGTACACCACTTCCTGCCATTGTCCCGCTGAAAAAAAATGAAAAAACAGTCAATCCACTTCTTATGATAGCTATAGGAATTATTTCTTTAGTTGGTGTTGTTGTTATCATGGTCGCCTCCTACAAGACAAGCGTTAATAAACAACGAACTGCGTCGATACCGATTGTAAGACAGATTCAATCCGCAGGGCTGAAAGTATATGACACCAACTGGATGGAGATTGAAAAGAAGAAAAATGAAAAAGCAAAACCAGGCGAAAAATTATATATTGGACTTCTCACCATTGTTGAGTCTGATATTGACAGAGCTCGAATTAAGGTAAATGCGAATGATTGGCAAATCTCTGACATTACAACACTTTTTAATCCGAAATTAAAGGTGTATTATAGAGAGTATATTGTTGCAACGGGAACAGCCCAATTAAAAATTGATGCCCAGCTACACTCAGCAAGTGATGGGTGGTTGTCAGATTAGTCATGAAAAAAAATAGAACTGGAATAACTTTGTTTCTCTTAGTAATGACAGTCGTTTTATTGGGTGCAACTATATATATAAGCAGTCTTCTTTCATCGACGAAATCTCCAACACAAATTCAAAAAACAAAAGCAGCAGCAGTAACATATACGAGAAAAGTAGATTTATTTCCCACCCCAGAAACAGGAGATGCCCCCACGGTAAGCCCTCCTCCTGCCTTAGAAACTCCTACGCCCGGCCCAACAACCAAAGCGGCGGCGC
>JAPLYR010000147.1 GCA_026395455.1 Candidatus Roizmanbacteria bacterium
ACCCATCAAATTCAAACAGTCTTCGAAGAGTATCATTGAAAACATATGCACGAATATGCCCAATATGTGCAAAATCATATACGGTTGGTCCACATGCATAAAATGAGAGTTTTTGAGCAGTGATTGGTTTAAACTCCTCTAGTTTACGAGTGAGTGTGTTAAAGAGTTTCATGCGGATAGTATACAGAATAGTTTGATTATTATGCAATTCTTGCACATATTACCGTGATAACTTCAATCAGCCAAATTTAAAATTTTAAATTTAAAATTTTTAATCAAACAATTCCAAATTGAATTCAAATTTCAAATTTGAACTTAAGAATTAAACGTAGTATATAGACTTATATCTCAAATTTCGCAAGGAGGGGGAAGTGATCCGAGTAGGAAGCATTAATTTTAATGGTAGATATAGCTTTGCAGTTTTTATAAAAAATGTAGTCTAATTTATTTTCTTTTCCAATAAAAAATTGGAGTACTTTCATTAATATTTTTTCAATAAATGTGTAATAAATGAGCTTGCCATCTGTGGTGAACACAATAGTATTGGTTGCTTCTGAAAACCCATGTAACTGCATAAGCTCTTCTAACTTTTTTCTTCCAAAAGGATAGTTAAAATCTCCCACAAGAATGGTTGCAGTGTCTGTTGTTTTTTTGATATCACTTAACGTTCTTTCTAGTTGTTTAATGCGAATCCCGTTTGCGCCATGAGCAGAGAGATGAATGTTATATACCACCACTTTATGTTTTGGATTATCTAACACAAATTCTGTTTTAAGGACAGTTCTATCTTTTTTTTGTGTTTTAAAAATATGCAGAATAAAGGTAAGTGCTTCTGCTAGTCCGCGAGGAAGAGTAATAGATTTAGAATTAACACATTTCCCTACCCCAGCCTTAATAAATGTTGCAACTCCGTATACAGTTCCAAACTTAATAAAACCATTCGAATAATCAGCAAGATCGTATCCAAGTTTTTCTATTCGTTCAATGTTTTTTTCGTTTGTGTCGATTTCCTGTAGACATACGAGATCTGGATTGTATTTTTTAAATAGAGAATGAAGACCTTTTTGAGCGTCATTGAGAAGCGTATTGTACGTCAAAAGAGAGAACTGCATAGCACATTATACAGGTGGATTTAAGCTTGTACTAGTGAATTATGGTATAATGGGCTTTAATGATCAAACTAGTTCTTCTTGATTTTGATGATACTCTTTGTCTTTCGGAAGAGTCGTGTTTTCACTTTGAAAATGAAATTGCACAGTCAATGGGATTTAAACCAATGACGCGAGAAATTCACAAAGCAACCTGGGGTCAACATTTAAACGAAGCAATCCTCAGTCGGATTCCCGGTGTGGACTCAAAAGAGTTTATGAAACGATTTGATGAAATGGTACCTGAAGCAATTACTAAAGGTAAATTTGATTATGTTCCAAAGGAAAATTTGAAAGTACTTGAACAAATTAAAGATGATGGGAAAAAAATCGCAATCATTACTTCAAGAACATTTGTAGAGGTGAGACTTCTCATGGATTCTACGCATCCCTTAAGTGGAAAAATTGATAAGTTTTATTATAAAGAAAGTGTTGAACATATGAAGCCAGATCCACGAGTCTTTAATAAAGCTCTCTATGAATTTGATGTAATGCCAATTGAATGTGTGTATGTTGGCGATACACTGAAGGATGGATTTGCCGCAAACAACTCTGGTATGGATTTTATTGCTGTTCTTGAAAGTGGTCTCGTATCTAAAGAGACATTTAAAAATGTCAATATACATGTAGATTTTTTTGCAAAAAAATTCACTGACATACTTCCCTACGTTCTTCAAAACTAAATAATTACCATCTTCCAAATTCTACTCTTACAAGTTGGGGTGGTATAATCAAAATCACATACGGGATGTAGTTCAGATGGTAGAACACACGGTTCGGGACCGTGAGGTCGCGGGTTCAAGTCCCACCATCCCGACATTTATCTCTGCGTTTTTGGTGGTACTTATATATACTATTATCAATATGGCAATGAGCGCAGTTGAAACAGGATTTAAATTATCACCAGGGGAACGTATGAAGGTGATAGAAAATAAACCGATACCTGACAGATCTCGCATTTTGGATCTCTATACAAAGTCAGAAAGAGGCATTGACGTTTATTTAGCCCACCTATTTGGAACAAAAAAGATTGATCCGCAACGCAAAATTGATTTTTTGAAAACATTAGATAGTGCAATCGACATACAAAGTAAACAACATGCACGTGGTCCTGAAACGACAACAACAGTAAATGCAGTTCTTGAACAGAATAAGCGTGCGAATTTTCTCTCATTTCAAACTGCCGCAGATAAAGAAGTCCAAACAAAAGATCTCATAGCTGAAGATAAACAAGCAATCCGCCTTAATTTTTTGCGAAGATATATGATAAAGGGGCTCGAGGTTGCAACTTCATTAAGAGATAAAAACAACTATATTAATTCTCCTTTTTTCGAGGAAGCACGTCTTAAAACTACCGTTCTTGAAAACCCAGACAGTCCAGAACATGAGGCAATGGAAATACTACAAGAAATGAATACCTATGGAATAGATACAGTACAAAATTATTATTTTGGTGCTCATGAGATAGCAAAGGCACATAATGAAACTCAACTGAAAGGAACATTTGAAAAATGGCATGGATCATTAGGGAATGAACGAATCGCATTATATTTCCAAAAATTGAGTCAACAGAAATTAAAGCAATTAAGGAGTGAAGGAGGGAGACAGATAAAAAAAACAACAGAACAAAGTGCAAGCAGTTATTATGAAAAGTTTATGGAAACATGGAATTATGTTGTAGAGTATGGAACTCCTGATTCGATGAAAGGTCCACTTGCAGGTATTCCAAAAGGCGTTTTAAAAATGCTTTTTAACTCCCGAGAAATGATGAGTGGTTTTACAAAACAAATGGCAGATTCAGATTCATTAAGAAAATGGTTTTGGCAACTGCGTCTGGGACGAAACATAAAGCAATTTGTAGAAACTGAAGCTACAAAAACAAATAAGTCTACAGACTTCAAAAGATATCAAGAAAAACATGTTGATCAAATGTTGCATAGTGAAGCTGCGGGTTTTGACTGTCAAACTTTTATCGAGTCTACTCCTCAGAGAACACTTTCCCCAAGTTCGGCACTTGCAAAAACTCTTGAATCACTCATGAATTATGAACAAAATGCCGGATTAAAATTGAAAGAAACCGCTCATTTTACTGTTTTTTTCGGCGAGGATTCATATGCAAAAATAGCACTTCCTACTCACTTCAAATCTGCGGAGTATCTTCGAGAACAAATACAACTTGCACTAAAAAATGCACAGATTCAAAAAGTTGACCTTACCGCTCGCATGAGAGCAGAGTTGAAATACACAGGGTATTCAGAAAAAAGAGATAAAAATAAAGATTATCGCAAGTATTATGGATATGAAGATGGTTTAACTGGAGATTACATTATTCAGCTGAAGGGAGCAGAAAAAAATGGTGGAGATACACTAAAGCCTGATGAACGGGAGCCACAGAGTATGTTTGCAGTTGATTCACATAAAGCAGCAGTTTTAATTGATTTGCGCAAGGGAGTAATGGGAAAAGATGGAAAAGACAGAGACAAAATTCATATCAAATATAATCATAGGGCATTTGATGGGCTCCCAGCAAAAAAACATTTCACATATATTACAAATGAACTTGAGACAGACACAACAAAATGGGAATCTGTGAGACAAATTGATGGTGAACATTTTTTTGACAACTTAATTAAATACGACGGTAACGTCTACCCTATCCAAGAAGGACGAGCGGCATTTGTTGATAATGGTACTTATAAAAAAATTACTATTAAAGGAAAGGGAGGAAAAAATATTGTAATTAGCCCAACTCTTGCACGATCATTAGTTTTGGGATTAGCAAATAACATTGATTATTTTCAAGTGCTCTATGCACAGGACCCTGAAAAGACTGATGCAGAAAAGAAAGAATACTTAGATCTTAATAAAGAATTTTTTAGCGATGTTCAACCTGCAATTGTATCTTTTAATCACTTCAAAGAGGCTTATGAGGAATGGGAAAAACTAAAAACAGTTCCCACAAGTAATAGTGCACAAACCTCATCAACTGTAACTGAGTGGACTGAACGTCTTTCACAATCGGTTGAAAGAGCAAAAGCAGGAGATTCAGACACTGCTGTATTTGCTTCAGTGCCAGGAAGTAACGAATCGCTTTTGTATAAAGTAGGACTTACTTTTAATGAAGGTGCAAAACTGTTAAGAGATTCTCAAGGGATGGTTTCACCGATGCCAGATACACAAACAACTTTACAAAGAAACATTATTTTTTATACTGCTCAGAGTGATGCTTATAACCCTGACGTCGTTGACTTAGAAAAACCACAAAAAAACTTAGGAGTTATTGGGTATTCCCAAGAAGGGAAAAAAGGGAATGCATTTTATACGGTGCGAAAATTCCCTGGACAAGCACAGGTTGAGTTTCATAACGCAATTAAATATCAGCTTATGGAGAATGACAAAAATCCACGCCATACTCATTTTACATTGAGAGAAATGACTAAGCTTGTCAGAATGTGGGACAATTTGTACAGAGGAAAAAGTAGTCTGGGTGAATATTTGAAAATGAGAGAAGAAGTATATGAAAATTTAAAAAATTGGGATGTTTGTGGAGAAAGAAATTTACTTGCCCATGACATTAAAGATATCAATGGTCTTCAGAGATATTTAAATACCATCTTAAATGCGAGTGCAGTAAATACATTTAGCACAAAGACAGATAATAAAATTGAAAAAACCCAACATGACTTTTACGAATTCTTTAAAGCAATCGGAGCGAAGATAGGTTGATATCCTACTGTTTACTTGAACCAGGCTTTGTTTCTGCTGGTTCTTTTCCCCTCAGGAGCTGCTGACATCGCACTTTGTCTTTTTTGTTCTTCCATTCTTCTCTTCTTTTCGGATTCTTCATATGCTTCTTGTCGTTGTTTTTCTGCCTTTCCCTGTTCACTTCTTTGAAGACTCTTTTCTTCATCTCTTTTTACCATTTGAAAGAGTCTTTGTTTCATCATTTGAATTTTCTGCAGGTCTTGATTTGCATATGACTTATTCAACTTGTCAAAATCAAGTGGGGTATTTGTTCCCCCATTTTTTGCCTGCATTTCTTTTAATTTTGCATCCGGGGTTTGATTGGTTTTATCAGTTTCTGAAAAGCTATTACGAATCATTTCCCAAGGGCTCAGGGTTTCCTTTACTTGTTTGACAGAGGACTTTGCCATTTCAGAACCCACTTCCTTGACCTGTTCAAATGCATTTTTAATGATTTTTTTTATAGCCATGCTTTAACTATACATGAAATGACAAATGATTTTAAATTTAAAATTTCAAATTTAAAATTGGCTACTTATTATGTATACTACATCTATGACCGCAAAAGTGTTAGTTACAAAGAAAACTGTTTTACAGCAACTCGATTTAGTTTTAGATCCTGAAATGAACATCTCCCTTGTTGATTTGGGATTGATATATAAAGTAACTGTGTCTCCATTGAAAAAAATTCATATCTTAATGACGTTAACCACTATGGGGTGTCCCCTCTTTGGTGTAATTGAAGAGGATATGTATTTAAAACTAAGCGAGCTCAATATAAAGCGTAAAGATGTGACGATTGAGATGACATTTGAACCTCCATGGGATATGACGAGACTTACAAAAAGAGGAAAAGCACTGCTGGGGATATAAACTGCTATTATTGTGCAATTCTCACATATGCTCACAGTGACGTCTTATGCTTCGTTTTTCCAGCCTACCCTAAAGTCTCAGTGGCATAAATGTCACGTGTTGAGCATATTGTTTCGAATTGC
>JAPLYR010000029.1 GCA_026395455.1 Candidatus Roizmanbacteria bacterium
AACAGGTTATTCTTCAAAAAATTCGTGAAGTAGAAAAACGAACAGTAGTCCAACATTTTCAATCTCATATTGGATCATGTATAAAAGGACGAGTTATCCGATTTGATGGCTATAATGCTTACTTTGATATTGGCAAGGCTGAAGCTGTCCTTCCAAAAGAAGAACAAATTAAACAAGAAGAATATTCAGTAAACACAAGCTACACAATCTATATTAAAGAGATTGGTAATGATAAATATGGAAATCCACGAATCGTTGTCTCAAGAAGCGATGTTCGCCTTATCGAAGAACTCTTTAAGCGTGAAGTCCCTGAAATTGCAAATGGCTCAGTTATCATCAAAAAAACAGTTCGTGAACCTGGAGAAAGAGCAAAAATTGCAGTCGCTACAGGACATGGAGCAGTAGATCCAGTTGGCGCTTGTGTAGGTCAACGAGGTGTACGCGTTCAAACTGTTACAGATGAATGTGGTGGCAAAGAAAAAATTGATATTATCTTGTGGAATAATGATATTAAATTGTTCATTATGTCTGCTCTTTCCCCTGCAAAAGTCACATCACTTGAAGTTGATGAGAAAGCAAAACATGCAAAAGTTACTGTTGAAGAGTCTCAAGCACCTCTTGCTATTGGTAAAGGCGGCGTTAATGTAAATCTCGCTTCTCGTCTTGCGGGTTATACTATCGATATAATCCAAATACCTAACTCTGCAGAAACAATCAAAGAAGAAAGTGAAAAAGCTGAAAAGAAAGGCTAATCGTTAACGAATTTATTGTTTTGATTTTATGAAACCACGCTCTCCTATTGTAGCAATTCTTGGCCATGTAGATCATGGAAAAACTACTCTTCTCGATTATATTCGAAGTAGTCGTATCGCAGCTAAAGAACAAGGTGGAATTACCCAAAAAATTGGAGGATACACAGCTAAAACTGACATAAAAGGATATCCTATTAACGAAATTACCTTCATTGACACCCCAGGGCACGAAGCTTTCTCACAGTTGCGAGCACGAGGTGCAAATGTTGCAGACATAGTTCTTCTTATCGTTGATGCAAAAGATTCACTCATGCCTCAGACCATCGAGTCTATATCTCATATAAAACAGGCAAATGTCCCATGTATCGTTGTTCTTAACAAAATGGACCTCCCAGAAGCAAAGCCAGAGAAGGTTAAAAATGATCTTCTTAGACATGGAATCATGGTAGAAGGCAAGGGTGGAACTATTCCAGTTGCACCAATTAGTGCAAAAACAGGAAAAGGAGTCCCTGAACTACTTGAGACAATTCTATTCCTTGCGACAGACAAAGAGCTTACATTCGATCCAAAAGCAGAACTTGAAGCATATGTTATTGAGACAAAAAAAGATAGACGCGGTATTGCAGTAAGTATTGTGGTTAAAAATGGAACTCTCCATGTGGGAGATGTTGTTTACGCTGGAGAAGTCAAAGCAAAAATACGCTCAATTACTGACGATTTAAACGCTCCCCTCACTGAAGCTACCGCTTCACAAGCATGCGAATTACTCGGATTTGAAGTTGCCCCATTAGTAGGCTCTCGAATCGCTTCAAAACCGGAAGATGCAAAGATAGTTGAGCCTGAAGCTCCTATAGCTAAAAAAGCATTTACTTCGCAGGACTTTTTTGCCACACCACAAAAAGAGCAAAAAAAGCTTGCCATCGTAGTTAAAACAGACTCACAAGGCTCACTTGAAGCACTTGAGGCTATTTTATCCCAAAACTCCAATATTGATATTATCTTAAGTGGTGTTGGAGATATTCATAAATCTGATGTGTTTCTTGCAAAAGCAAGTAAAGCAATCGTAATTGGCTTCAATACACGTATTGATCCTGAAACAAAAGACGTGGCTAAACAAGAAAAAGTCATCATTAAGTCATATACCATTATCTACGAACTTCTTGAAGAATTAGAGGAAGTTGCTCTTCTTCTACAAGAAAAGGAGCAATCTGAAAAGAACCTCAAAGGTGAGGCTAAAATCCTCGCAACTTTCGTTATTGAAGGCGAAAAGATATTTGGCTCTAAACTGTCTAAGGGTAAATTTGAGCTTGGAGACATGCTAGAAATCCATCGTGCCGGCAATATTATAGGAAAATCAAAAATAGTATCTCTCAAGATACGTGCAAAGAAGGTTGAAGAGGTAAAGAAGGAACAAGAGTGCGGCCTCATCCTCTCGCCTGCTCTTGACATCCGGGTAGGAGATGTGGTAAAATGTATCCTATAAT
>JAPLYR010000143.1 GCA_026395455.1 Candidatus Roizmanbacteria bacterium
AGATTGAATAAGAAATAGCCCAGTAAGTATAACAATGGTAATTGGGACGATATATGCGTCAAATGTTGAAGTTATCACTTTAAGCCCTTCAACAGCTGAAACTACACTAATGGCAGGAGTGATGATTCCGTCTCCTAACAAAAGACCGGATGCGATTATAAATAATACAATAAGGAGCTTCGTATAGGTATTATTAACCTTGCTGTTTTGAATTAAGCTATAAAGTGAGAAAACTCCACCCTCTCCCTCACTGTCTGCGTTTAATACAATTGAAATATATTTAATTGTAACTATTAGTGTAAGAATCCAAAAAATAATACTTATTATTCCTAAAATGTCTCCGTGTACAAGGCTTTCCCGCGCTCGCCCAAAGAAGATTTCATTTACTGCATAGAGGGGAGAAGTACCAATATCACCGTACACAACTCCCAGTGCTGCTAATGACATTCCAAGTAGTCCCTTCATAGTTATTTAAGCTTTTGATTAAATGATAAATACATATTTAATGTGTAATTGTATCAAATAATTTTTAAGAGTAAATTGGTATTTTAACATTCAAAATATATTTGAGCCAGGTTTCTATACAGTATAATGAAAAAAATGAAAAACGTCATTATCACTGCGGCAAATGCGAATATTGGCGATTTTCTTGTCCACCATTGGCTTCGTTCGCTCAAAGATTCCAACAATCTTTCTCACTGTGATGTTGTGGTAATTGATTATGGACTCACCGACACTCACATTAAAGAGTTACAAAAAGAAAAAGTGGAGGTAATTCCTGGAACAAAAAAATATCATATTGTAAATAAGCGCTTTTTTGATGCGGGGAGTTATCTTAAAAAAAATACGTATGATCAAATACTTTTTGTTGATTCAGGAGATGTAATTTTTCAAGGGGATATTTCCTCAATGTTTACAACAGACCCCAATAGTTTTCGTGTTGTCCCACTTGGAAAACGCATCCTCTTTTACCAGTGGCTCATTTTCAATCAATTTGAAGATGAGGTGAAACGAAAAATATGGAAACTTCTGAAGAATAAACCAATTATTAATGCCGGTGTTATTTTTGCTCCGACACAAAAATTCATAGAATTATGTGATGAGATGGAAAAACTTATTCGAAATAAAGAAGAATTTGGTCCTGATCAAATCATAGTTAATTACCATCTCTATAAAGATTCAGTCAAATTTATTGATTCCAAGTACAACTTCATGATGAGTACGGTTTATTTAGGATTTAATGTAAGAAAGGGGATCTTTTATAAGTTGAATGGAGAGAAGATACTCATAGTGCATAATGCTGGGCAAATGAATATCTTTCGGCCCATATATAACTTTGGATATGGAGAGCAAAGGAATCAAATAAAACACGTCATGTACTTTCTCAAACGCACAATGTATTTACTTCTTGAGCTCTATAAAAAATACTTTAAATAAGTTAGATTTTTTTTGCTTCGTATACCTTTTCATGGAGAAATCGTGCTAGAGCAAATGCTACACCATGTTTCACTCCTTCTGATCGAGTCACCACTCCTTTTGTAAGGATTCCAAACATACCTATACCTTCTCCAATTTTTGTCGTTTTAAAATGCGCATCGATTGCTTCTTCAAGATTTTTTCCTTTATGAATAGAGTCCATAATGATTTCTGGGAGTACCAATCCACCAGATGCCCCAACCC
>JAPLYR010000128.1 GCA_026395455.1 Candidatus Roizmanbacteria bacterium
ATTTTAAAAACATCTTCACAATCACTATTTGAAGTTTGGAAAACAAAATGTCTTATTGGATCTGCACTTGCGGGTTCCATTGGGTTTAATGCACATCATGCAAACATAGTTGCTGCTTTTTATGCTGCAACAGGTCAGGATTTAGCGCACATCGTAGAAGGAAGTTTAGGTATGACAATAGTGGATATTCTTGAAAATGGCGATTTATATATCTGTGTCAATCTTCCCTGTATTATGATTGGTTCAATTGGTGGGGGGACAAAATTAATCACGCAATCTGAAGCAAGAAATATTCTTAAAACAGACTCACCCTTTGTTCTTGCAGAAGTTGTAGCATCATCGGTACTTGCAGGAGAACTATCATTACTATCCTCATTAAGTGAGGGAACATTAGCATCATCGCATCAAAAATTAGGTAGATAATAGTATGAAAACAGGAATTACATCATATGGATTTTATATCCCTCAATATCGAATTCGAGTAAAAGATATTGCCCAAGTGTGGGGAAAAAATGCATTGGAAATAGAAAAAGGGTTGGGGGTAGTGGAGAAATCAGTAGCAACAGCTGCTGAGGATTCCTTAACAATGGCATATGAATCAAGCTGTATCGCATTGAAAGGTCACACATCATCAATTGATGCGCTTTTTTTTGGTACAGAATCTCCTGTTTATGCAGTAAATCCTTCCTCCACAATTTTAGGTGAATTGTTAGGGATTGGGAATAATTATCTTGCATACGATACTCAATTTGCATGTAAAGCCGCTACAGGAGCACTCATATCCGCACTTGCACTTGTCGAGAGTAAACAAATAAAATCAGCTTTAGTTGTCGCTTCAGATAAGGCAACCGGGAAACCTCATGACGCACTTGAGTATACCGCCGCATCAGGATCAGTAAGCATAGTTGTTGGCAAAAAAAATCCCATTCTAAGCGTAGATGCCTGGGAATCTTATTCTTCAGATACACCAGATTTTTGGAGACGTGAGGGAATAAAATATCCATCACATGGAGGAAGATTTACTGGGAAGCCTTCATACTTTAGACATATTACTGGATCTGTGAAAGCACTTTTATCGAAGTCAAATCACAAGACAGAAGATTTTACTTATGCTGTTTTTCATATGCCAAATGGAAAGTTTCCAATACAAATCGCATCACAACTAGGATTTTCATCAGAACAAATACAAAAATCATTAATCGTCTCTGAATTGGGAAATTCATATACGGCTTCAGCTCTTATGGGTCTCGTGGCGACATTGGAATATGTAAAGCCTGGAGAAAAAATATTATTTGCTTCATATGGATCTGGAGCTGGATCAGATGCATTTATCTTTACAGCATTACCTGGGATAGAAAAAAAGAGACTCAACTTTTCGAAAAAAATGAAAGAAAAACAGTATATCGATTATCCAACATATTTAAAATGTATGAGAATAATATGAGATCACATATAATTGGATATCACACTACGCAATTTGGAGAGTTATGGGATAAATCCCTTTTTGATTTAGTAGAAGAATCTATCCTTGGTGTTCTAAAAAATACACATATTGAATTTGGAGATATTGATGCAATATTCTTTGGGAATATGTTAGGAGGAATTTTAGAAAATAATCTTCATGCAGGTGCAAAAATCGCAGATATATTTGGACTAACAATTCCAATCTTTAGAGTAGAAGGCGCATGCGCATCAGGAGGGATGGCGTTTCATCTTGCAAATGAATATGTTCAATCTGGAAAGGGAAAAACGGTATTGGTTATTGGAGCTGAAAAAATGACCGATGTACAACCAGAATATATTACACAAGGATTGATGTCTGCTGCTTCAGGA
This sequence comes from Candidatus Roizmanbacteria bacterium, assembly GCA_026395455.1. Classification (GTDB taxonomy): domain Bacteria; phylum Patescibacteriota; class Microgenomatia; order UBA1406; family GWC2-37-13; genus JAKBEU01. The sequence goes on from JAPLYR010000128.1 coordinate 1,834, forward strand.
GAAGAGCAGGAGTCAGGTATGACATTTCCAGGACTATATGCGCTGATGGCACGAGTATATTTAAAAAAATTTGGGTATGATAAGAAAAATCTTGCTGCAGTTGCAGTAAAAAATCACAAGCATGGATTTCTTAATCCAACTGCACATTTTCGAAAAATAATTTCCGAAAAACAAGCACTAGAAAGTTCACTCATCGCAGACCCACTTGGACTTCTTGATTGTTCCCCAGTTTCAGATGGAGCAGCGTCCCTTATTATTACTACCAATCCTGCACTTATCAAAAGAAGGAAAAATGTGAAGATTTTATCTTCACAAGTTGCAACAGATAGTATTTCACTTCTACAACGTGACTCTCTTATTGAATTGAAAGCAACACAAATTGCGGCTGAAAAAGCCTTTAGCGAATCTAAAATAAAAAGATCAGATATATCTATTGCTGAAGTACATGACTGTTTCACTATTGCTGAATTATTCGCGATGGAAGATTTAGGTTTTTGGAAAAAAGGGGAGGCGGGAAGAAGGGTTGTTCAGTACGAAACGCTGAAGGATAATAATGGACCCCTTATTATTAACACCTCAGGTGGATTAAAAGCATCTGGTCATCCGGTTGGCGCAACAGGGATTAAACAAATTGGAGAGCTTTATATACAGCTTACAAATCAGGCAGATAAACGACAAATCAAAAATGTGAAGTATGGACTTGCACATAATGTTGGAGGGTCAGGAGGAACCGCTGTAGTTACCATTGTAGGAGTTTAATTTATCTTTTTATGATAAGCCCAGTAAAAGTGTGGAGAAGACAAAAAACAATTCGCGACTTACTTGGAAGAAAAGGAGTAATTCTCTCATGGACAAAAATATTTACACCTCCACCACAATTTAAACATATCGCTCCATATACAATCGTATATGTGAAATTGGAGAATGGTCAAAATATATGTGCCCAATTAGTAGATTGTCTAGATAACTCTATAGTAGTAGATAATAAAGAAGTAGTTGTAACATTGCGAAAATTAAGAGAAAGTGTTTCAGACGATGTTATTCCTTATACTATTGCCTGTAAACTTATATGAAATCAATACGATATTCAGCACCAGGAAAAGTAATTTTGTCAGGTGAACATGCAGTAGTTTATGGAAAGCCTGCACTAGTATGTGCTATAAATAAAAGGCTTTCAATTACATTCACCGTTGCTCATAAAACCATATATCAAGACGATATATTCCCCATACTTGAACAATCTGTAGTAGATTTTCTTACTTCAAAAAAACAAAAAATACAAAAAAATAACTATACATATTCTATTGAGTCATCTATTCCCATTGGACGAGGTTTGGGTTCATCTGCAGCTTATTGCGCCTGTATTTCTGCCGGACTTTTGGAACTATTCACTGGAAAGGAATGGAGCAAAGAAGAGGTAAATATATGTGCATACCAGATGGAAAAATATTTCCACA
>JAPLYR010000092.1 GCA_026395455.1 Candidatus Roizmanbacteria bacterium
CCCCTCAAACCATGGATTTTGGTTGCCCTAATGATACAAAATGAGAGTGCTAATTGCAACAGGACAGAAGCTTGTTAAGGCTCTACATCGAATTACAATTATTACGTGCTCCGTTTATTATCATTTTATTGCTTCATCCCTTCGACTTTGCTCAGGGTAAACTCCCCTTTTGTGCTGGGTACGAGGCGCACAAAATAATAAACTTCGCATTTTAAAAAATATATTTAGTAATTCGAAGCAGTATGCCAGGCATGTTGACCTTTTTGCGGTTGAGAGTTGAGAGCGAGGAATGGAGAAACGATGCAAAACGGCGCAACTGCCGGCATATGCGAGAATTACTAAAAATGGGGTTACGTTGTCCGAGTTCATCGGATGGAATTTGCTTTATAATAGAAAAATGAAGAAGTTGGTAACTATTGCTCTGTTTTTTCTCCTTTTTTACACCCGCTTTATTAGTCTTGATTGGGGATTCCCCTATCCTATGCATCCTGATGAGCGCAATATGGCTGTAGCAATTGAACAATTATCTTGCCCATCACTAAGTTCACTAACCACTTGCCTTAACCCTCATTTCTTTGCTTATGGACAATTACCACTTTATTTGTCATATGGAGGAATTCAACTATATCATTTCATTACAGGTCAATCTACTCCACCCAATTTCCTTGAAGCTACTCTCGCTCTACGTACAATCTCCGCTCTTTCCTCTATTCTCCTTGTATCCGTGCTCTTGAGTATCGTGAAATTGATGTTTTTGAACAAAAAAACTTTCAACTTTCAAACGTTCGAGTTTCTAACTTTAGTTTTTTTTATCTTTCAACCCTATGCAATTCAATTTGCTCATTTTGGTACGACAGAAAGCCTCCTTATGCTTTTTTATACTCTCATTATTTATCTTTCATTAAGACTCATAACTACAGATCAACATAAACTCTCTACACTTATATTTCTTGGCATCTTTTCAGGTCTTGCTCTCGGTACAAAAACTTCATCACTCTTATTTTTAGGTATTCCTATAATAGTTCTGATTACTAAAATGGTAGGTGGCACGATTGAAGGGAGCCCAAAAAGCACGCACAAAGTGCGGCCAGCAGGCATCGCAACTTTGGAGTACTTTTTGGGAAGTATCAATCGTGACGGAATCTACCACTTTATTGTTCCATTATTTACATATTTTTCTATAACTATTATTTTTTTTATCCTCTCTTCTCCCCAAAGTTTTCTCAATTGGAATGATTTTATAAGTTCAATGAACTATGAATCAGCAGTAGGGTTGGGATCATATGTTCCTTTTTATACCAGGCAGTTTGTTGGAACAACCCCAATTATATTTCAATTCCAGAAAATCCTTCCTTATGTGTTAGGGTTGCCACAACTCATCTTAAGTATATTGGGATTTATATTTTTACCATCATTTATAGTAAAAATTATCATTTTGCAGGTGGCACGAGTAAAGGGTACCCAACAGCGCGCACAAAACTCCAGCCAGCAGGCATTGGAGGTTTTGGAGCACTGGTGGGGGAAATTACGAGTGACAGAATCTGCAAAATTACCACTGATTATGTTTGATATTCTTCGCTTTGCCCTTCTTCTCTCTTTTCTCCCCTCCTCCTTCTTCTTTGCCAAATGGACTCGTTTCATTGCCCCGTCTTTTCCTCTCTTTTCATTACTTGCCTTGCTATTTTTACTTCAGATACTTTCCTTAAATAGAATTCCAAAATCCCTTATCTATGGATTCTTTATTATTGCTATACTTCCAGGGTTTACTTTCCTTTCCATTTATCTTTCCTCTGATGTTCGTTTTATTGCATCAGACTGGATATATAAGAATATCCCTGAAAATAGTAAGATTTTAAGCGAAACCGCAAATGTTATCGATATTCCTATCCCTTCTCCCAATTCACAAATAAAAGTAAAAAATTACTTAATAAATTCTTTTAATTTTTATGATTTGGATTCAACTCGTGATTTAAAAATAGACCTTTCTAGAGCCTTAAATGATGCAGATTATATTATCGTTCCCTCTCGTCGCATCTTTAAAAACCATCCACAAAATACCTATCCATACCTTGCCAATTATTATGATCAACTTTTCACTGGGCTCGCTGGTTTTGAAAAAGTAGCTGAGTTTTCTTCTTACCCTAAGATGGAAGTGTTCGGCAAAACTATTATTTCACTTCCAGATGAGGAAGCGGAGGAAACATGGACTGTTTTTGATCATCCAGTGATACGAATATATAAAAAAGTGCAAAAAAGTAAGCTCTTGTCGAATAATTTAAATTTTTCAGACTATAAAACTACAACATATCAAATTTCTAACGAAAACTATCACTTACTTATTGCAGATACTCCAGAAAAATGGGAAAAAGGACTGATGTATGTAAAAAATAAAGCTGATATACATAATCTTGATGGAATGATATTTCACTTCTCAAATAGTGATACCCGTATATTCTGGAATAAAAATACACTTTCACATCTCATGCTTTATTGGATAAATAATGGAAAAGTTATCGGATCTTCTGATCTTCCCTCTATTACTGAGACAGAGTACATAACTACCGTATCTTCACCTTCTCCGGCAGATACAGTGATTGAAATTATGAAGTAATGCTATATTCTTGAAACATTGATCTATACAGTTTGGTTGTTTTTTGAAACCCACTATGAAGGGGATGAGGAAGGTTCTCAAATGTAAACCATCCATACTCAGACATCTTCTCTGGATCTCCTATTTGTACTTTTTGTATTTCTGATAGAGAAATTACCAGGATAAAGGGAACAATAATCCAATGAGTTGAGGTTCCTTCGGGTGACTTTCTGAGAAGAGTAATAGCGGGAAGTTGTCTCTGTATCGTGGCGCTACAACAATATTCTTCTTTAATTTCTTTGAGTACATTTTCTTCTAAGGTAAGACCAAATTCAACCTTACCTCCTCCACTATCCCACACCCCTTTTTCATCCCGACAATTATGGCTTCGTTTATGCAATAACCATCTTCCATTTGCATCATGACAATAGAAGGAAGTACTGACTCCAATAACGTCAATTCCTGTCTTCATGATTTATTTATCTAATGCATCTAGTCCAGGAAGAGTTCCTTTCTCAATTAACTCAAGCATTGCTCCTCCCCCTGTGGAAATATGAGTAATTTTATCTTTATTTGGTAGCTTTTTTATGACAGATAGAGTATCTCCTCCGCCTAATACAGACACAGCTGAAGGATTATTGATAATCGAGTTAAAAATGGCGATACTTCCTTTTGCAAACTGTGGATTTTCAAAATACCCAACAGGTCCATTCCATACAATTGTTTTTGCTTGGGAAATTATCTCAGTAAATACCATCTCAGTTTCTGGTCCAATATCAAGTGTTTCATCATTCGCTTCAATATCTCCCACTTTTTTTACCATTGGTTCTGTTGTTTCATCTGTCTGTTGTCCAATTCTTCGATCAATGGGGAGGATAATATGTTTGTTTTGTGCAGCTGCAAGATCTAATAACCGCTTCGCCTCAGGAATATAATCTAGTTCCACAAGTCCCTTTCCAATTTCCAGTCCTTTTGCTTTTAAAAAATTATTTGTCATTGCTCCACCGATTAATACGGAGTCTGCAATACTCATAAGCTTCTCAATTAACCCAATTTTTGAAGATACTTTTGCCCCAGCTATAATTGCCACGACGGGCTTCTCTGGAGCCTCAATCACCTTTTTTATCATAGACACTTCTCTCTTTAAGAGGAGTCCTCCATAAGAAGGAAGAAAGGAAGCAACTCCAACTGTTGATGCATGTGCTCTGTGTACACTTCCAAATGCATCATCAACAAATACTTCTGCAAGATCTGCAAGTTGTTTAGAAAAAATAGGATCATTCTTTTTTTCTCCTTCGTAAAACCGCGTATTCTCAAGCATGTAAATCGTGGCTTTATTAACCGCATGACTTAACTGAGTCTGTTGCACCGTAAAGTCATCGATAAGGACAATGTTATGTTCCGGGAAGTAGGTCTGCAAGCGCTCTGCAACAGGCTTCATAGAAAAAACCATATCTCTTCCTTTTGGTTTTCCCAAATGAGACATGAGTATGAGTTCGTTGTTTCCTTTCAGTAATAACTGAAGTGTAGGAATGGAATTTTTTATACGTGTATCGTCATTGATAGTCCCATCTTTCTTAAAAGATACATTGTAATCAACCCTCACAAGAACTTTTTTATTTGTTATCTCGACCTCATCGATATATTTGATCATAGGAATATGAATTTTATAATGTGTAACATCTGATAATATGCGGTAGGTGGCAGTCGTGGAAGGGATACCAACACTGCGCCGTTGCCGGCTTCTCAGGCACAAGCAGTGGTGGGAAGGAAAACGACTGACAGAATCTATCGCAATTTATACTTCTTTTACACAAAATCACTTACTTTTTCCACCAAATCCACGATTCTGCATGAATATCCCCATTCATTGTCATACCATCCAAACACTTTGACCAACGTTCCATTTATTACTTTTGTATAACTTGAATCAAAAATGCTTGAATGTGTGTCTCCAATAAAGTCAGATGACACAAGTGGAGCTGTTTCATATCCCAAAATACCCTTCATATCACCCTCTGCATGTTTTTTAAACGCTGCATTGATCTCTTCAGCAGTAACCGTTTTCTTCATAACTGCAGAAATATCCGTAAATGAAACTGTTGGGACTGGAACACGTACAGACATTCCATCAAGTTTCCCTTGAAGAGCAGGAATCACTTTTCCAACCGCTTTAGCGGCACCTGTTGTTGATGGACCAATATTTAATGCTGCTGCTCGAGATCGATCAGGTTTTTTATTAGACTCATCAACTAAACTTTGTGTTGCTGTATAAGCATGAACTGTGGTGAGATATCCCATCTCTACTCCAAATTCATTTTCAAGGACCTTAAACATAGGAGCAGCACAGTTTGTGGTACATGATGCATTTGAAATCACTTGCTCGTTTTTCCAATCTATTGCGTCATCATTTACTCCAAGTACTACGTGTGCTGTTGCATCTTTTGCTGGAGCTGTGAGAAGTACTTTTTTTACAGAACCTTTTATATGCTTAATTAAATCTTCTTTTTTTACAAATGCGCCTGTGCAATCAATAACAACCTCTACTCCATAATCACTCCAAGGGATTGCATTAATATCTGCAATCATCATGGCAGGAATTTTTTTTCCGTCCACTGAAATAAAGTCTGTCCCCGCTTCAACTTTCTTATTAAATCTTCGATACACTGAGTCATATTGCAATAAATATGCAAGCATATCAGGGGTTGTTTTTCTGGTGTTAATTGCGACAATTTCAAACGTATCTCGTTCAAAAGCGATACGTGTAACAGCTCGTCCAATCCTTCCAAAACCGTTTAAACCGACTTTGATTCGTTTCATAGAATGATAATAATATTAATAATTTACTTAGTATTTTCCATTTTTAACTCATGCAAAATAAGTTGAACTTCCTTTTCAAGTGCATCCATAACTACTACTTTGTACACTGGATCCATTCTCCATATTTTTTCTTTGAATGGACCATTTGCTCGCTTACGTGTTTTGTAATAAAACTGATCATCTGTCTGACCTTCTTTTTGTTCTGCTGCACAATTTGTTTTCAACCATTCATATATTTCTTTTTTTAGATCATCAGACATATGTTCAAACATGATATTTTGAAAACCAGTTGCTAGATGAATTTCAAGTGTTCCTACCTCAGGGAAGCGATGAAATAAAGTGGTGGGCAGAGTAGATGCGCCGTGCTGTACCACTCCTCCCATGAGATATTTTTCTTTTGCTATTACCCCAATAGATTCAATAACTGAAAAGTCAACAATTGCTTGTTTAATTGTCCCATCAGGGAGAACTGTGCCACCATGTGAAGTCCCAGTTTGAACGCTTACTTTAGAAAGTCCAATAGTAGATGTAAGCTGACTTTTTACCAGTGTCATAAATGCCTCATATTCTTCTCCTGTACTATTCTTCCCACCAATATGTCCAATTTCTCCCCCTACCGACACAGTAATTCCAGATGGCTGAATTTCGCGAATATAATCTGTTAACACCGCTGTCATATGTGCGTTCTCTTTTTGTTGTTCTTCTAAATTTGTTTTGGAAAGATCAACCAATGTTGATGCATCAATATCAATATTATAAAAACCCGCATCAATTGCCGACTTGATAAACTTCTTTAATACTTCCTCTTGTCCCTTTGGATCAATACTATATTTTTCAGCCGAAAATTGAGTATGATCGGCTTGAATATACACTGGTCCCACATAATTCTCTGCAATAGCAGCAGCAAGCACTGTAGTGGCATATTCATCATGAGATTGACCTGTATACCCTACCTCACCTCGTGCAATTTCAAAGATTGCATATCCAACATTTTTTTCCATCATTAAACGGAAGATGAGACGAGAAAAATCATAGGTAAGGTTACGCACATTAAAGGCTGGCACCGTAAATCCTTTTAATTCTCCCTTTCCACATTTCATATACACATCGTGAATTGATGCTGGATAAATACCTCGCTGTTTTGCAAGCATTCGAATTTCTTTTCGAGCAATTATTTTTTCTTCTTCTGAAGAACTAAATACGGATGCGTTTACGAGTGAGTCGATTGTATTCATAAGATTTGCAATATTATAAAATGGTTATAATACTATAACGATTATACTTATTATATATAAATAATTATGGACTGTATTTTCTGTAAAATTGTAAAGGGAGAGTTGCCAAGTTACAAGGTGTATGAAGATGATTTATGTATTGGGTTTTTAGACATCTTTCCATTAAGTAAAGGGAACGTACTTCTTATTCCAAAAAAACATTATCGATGGGTAAATGATATACCTGAGTTTGGAGCATATTGGGAAGCTGCACGGGTTATATCATATAAAAAAAAAAAAAAAATGGGAGCATC
>JAPLYR010000070.1 GCA_026395455.1 Candidatus Roizmanbacteria bacterium
TATGTCGGCACACGCCATCTTTTATAAAAAGTTTAAATCAAAAACCTTTCTTTTTTATGGGTTTTGATTTGCGTGTATCTGTCTTATCGCGCTCAATATTATCTATTCTCAAAAGTACAACAATCAAATGTATGGGGTCATGAATGGAGAGAGTGGGTCAATAATAACCTATTTAAAACATATTTGGGGGACACCTCTTTTTAATCTAGAAATGAACACATACAAGGCAGAAGGAAGAAATGATGTACTTTCAAAATGGGACGAAGTACAACAAGAAAACTCAAAAAAGATTCAGAAACTTGAAGAAGCATCTCTTCTTCATCCCTATTCTCCTGAACTGTATTATAACCTCCATCTTCTTTACTCAGAAAAAGGAGATAAAACAAAGGCTGCAGAAAATCTTAAAAAAGCACGACAAATTGACCCCTCCTTATAATGAGAAAAGATCTCTATAAAGACCTTTATACAACAGAAGATGCTCATTGGTGGCACATCGCTAAAAGAAATTTTGTAGAACAACTCATTAATACATATTCTCAAAACAAAGGAATTTCTATTCTTGATGTAGGATGTGGAACAGGGAAAAATTTAGAGTTTCTTGGGCATCATGGAGAAGTGTGGGGGGTCGATATTTCAGAAGACGCTCTTTTATTTTGCAAAAAAAGAGGGTTGTTACAGGTAAAAAAAGGAGAAGCAGAGAAATTGCCATTTGATAACGAAACATTTGACATTGTATGTGCTCTTGATGTTTTAGAACATGTTGATGATATAAAATCGATTAAGGAAATAAAAAGAGTACTTAAAAACAGAGGATCAATTATTATTACAGTTCCCGCATTTCATTGGTTATGGAGCACGTGGGATGAGATTCTTCATCACAAACGACGATATACAAAAAGAGAATTGGAAATGGTTCTGGATAAGGAAGGATTTGTTATTCAAAGAAATACCTATATTCATTCATTCCTCATAATCCCCATCTTTATTGTAAGGAAGTTAAAAGAATTACAACACAAAATATATTCCTCTGATTTTCAAATAAACAGTCTTTTTGTAAATAAATTACTGCTTTTTATTTCAAAACTTGAACAAATGTGGGTAAACCGCTATGATATGCCATTGGGAACCTCTGTCTTATGCATAGCACAAAAAAGAAACACAAAATAAAAATCTCACTTATCATTCCTATTTTTAATGAGGAAAAGCGTATTCACAACCTAAAAACGCTTTGGTCCTTTGTAAAAAATAAAACATATATAAGAGAAATCATCATTGTTAATGATGGGCGCACAGATAATACAAAAAAAGCTCTTCTTGAGTTTCAAAAAACTACAAAATGTATTGTGGTCTCTTATAGAAAAAATAAAGGGAAGGGATGGGCAATTAAAAAAGGTGTTGAGGTGGCGCGGGGGACACACGTGGTGTTTATTGATGTTGATCTCTCGACCCCCCCAAAAATGATAGGTGTCTTAAAAAAAATAATAGCAACCAAAGACGTTATTATCGGAACCCGTAAAAATAGCAAGGCAATACTTACGATGAGACAACCAAAACTAAGAGAAGAGATGGGTAAATTTTTTACCATGCTTTCTCAAACAATCCTATCAGTACATGTAAGTGATTTTACCTGTGGATTCAAATGTTTTTCTATAAAAGCTGCAAGGCATATCTTTAAAAAACAACAAATTAAAAGATGGGCTTTTGATTCTGAATCACTATTTCTTGCTCACAAATACGGCTATTCTATTGGAGAAATTCCTGTGGAATGGAAAGATTCTCAGGGAACAAAAGTAAGATTTCCTCAGGATGCCATCTCCTCTTTTTATGACCTTCTTAAAATACGTGTTACCGATCTACTAGGAAAATATTAATACTGTTTTATTAAGCAGGCAGTGTACATTGTATTGGCATATAAGATTCTCTTACAGAGTTTTTCAATAAGTTTTGGATAGTTAACATTATTAATTGCATAATCTCCCTTTTGATATGGTCCGACAATAAGAGTGTCATTTTCTCTACATCTTGGATAAGGATAAAAAACACGGTCTACTAATGGGGGTAACTCTGCAACAAGAGCCCATTCATAAAAACAAATACGAGCATTTTTATTTATTGATGAGTTAATAAAAGAAGCCATTCCTTTCTGATTATTTTTGGAAAATATGGGTGCAAACTGAGGATTTTGCATTTTGTCTGGAGCAGGTGATTTATACAGTAAGTTAAATAATTTTTTTTCTAAAATAAACTGTGGAAATGAAAAATGACTTGATATAAGAGGAAAATATATTGAAGTAAGAAAAACAATTATCATTTCGAGCGTAAAAAGCAATTTAGAATTTCCTCGACGAATGAAAATGGCAAAATCAACAAAAGCTTACAAACTAATTCCACTAAATTTGTTGCTGAATATCGAAAATTTAGCAAAGTTTTCTTTTGGTAAAAAAATCAATCAAAGAATTGAATTGTATGAAAAATTCCTTTCAGTAAGAGATAAACACTATCTGGATTGGGCAATAGAACAAGTTGTTTTGTGGGACAGAACCGTTGTTGACGAAAAAGTAATTCATATTCATGGCGATGCAGATGATGTTTTTCCTATAAAATATATATCAGCTACAAGCATAAAATAATATTTCAAAATAAA
>JAPLYR010000053.1 GCA_026395455.1 Candidatus Roizmanbacteria bacterium
TGCGAGAATTAGACAGAAGGAAAAAAATTATGAACACAATAAAAAAATTAGTAACACTAACAATCGCCATCGTTATACTCGCTATTCTTTCTCCCGTCATTGCTCAGGAAAAAAATGCCACATCTCTCTCCGTCCACCCTTCTATTATCAATCTCTCCCTTTCCCCAGGAAAAACATCAAACACAATACTTTCGATAAAGAATAATGGAGACCTCCCCCTTCCTGTTCGTCTTCGATTTGAACCATTAGTCTTGGAAAACTCAACACCTCTACAAAGTATTGGATCGTGGATTTCTGTTTCCAATTCATCCCTTCTTATCCCTGCAAAAAAAGAGGCTGTCGTGAATATTAGAATAGAACTTCCCAAAACAATCCCTCTTGGTGGATATTATGGCATGCTCTATGTTGAGCCTTTTTATTCTGCCAATCAAAATAAATCTGGATCTTTAGTACTCACAAAAATGGGCGTTCTTATTTTAGGATCTGTGGGAGTACAAGATGTCCCATTAAACTCAATTGAGCTACAAAAGCCATCCCTTAACACATTGGTTTCAGAAACAAACACACTTAACGTGTCGTTTAACGTAAAAAGCACTCCTCTCAACCATATTAGTGCAAAACCATATCTTAAAATTTATCCCCTCTTTGGAAAAACAGAGGTTGTGGAACTGGATGAACGCTTGGTTTTCCCGGGAACTGAAAGAGGTTGGAAAACTCCTTTTACGGTTAAAGGTTCTACTCATTTTTATTACAACGCAGATCTTTTTGTATCTATCGGGAATGGTCTTTCTCAAAAAAAATCGTTTGCGTTTGTTATTTTCCCATTACAACAGTCAATTATTCTAGTACTCTTAATAGCGATAATGATTAGTATTTATAGAAAAAGAAAACAACTTAAAAAAGCATTTGAAATAATAGTAAAAGGATAACGTTATGTTTTCATTTTTTTCATTATTGCTATCGATTGCTCTGTTTATATCTTCATTTATATCTCCTGTGTATGCAGGATCTCTCACCAGCGCAAAGGTAGTTATGAGTGATTCACGTGCAGGGCAAAATGGAACAACTCATACCTTTTCTTTTGTAACAGGAACAACAGGAGTAATTAAAACAGTTGAGATGCAATACTGTACAACTCCATCGGGGACATGTACAACTCCAAATGGACTGGTAACGACATCCGCTTCACAGGGAAGTATTACTGGTCTGAGTACCAGTACAACAGACGTATCAACAAATGGTATGTTGATTACAACGGTCACAACACCCGCTTCTATTAATTCTGGAACAACTATCACTCTTCCCTATGGAACAATTACTAATCCAACAAGTATTAACACGTCTTTTTTCGTTCGAATCACCTCAAAAGATAATGGAGCAACAGCTATTGATTCTACGGTCGTAGCATTTGCGACACTGACTGCAAATTCTCTCACAGTTTCGGCTGATGTGGGAGCAACTTTTGATGTTGCTCTTGTTGCGGTAACTACAGGAACAGTTAATGGACAAGCTGTAAATTTAACGACAACAACTGCAGATACTATTCCTTTTGGAACACTTTCAAGTGGTTCACCTAAAATCGGAGCGCATGATATCACTGTAACCACCAACTCTCAAAATGGATATGCGGTAACTGTTAAAGCAAGTAACCCTCCACTTGCAGATGGATCAAATAATATTGATAACTTTATTGAACTCAATTCTCTTCCACGCGTTTGGTCGTCACCATCTGGAAATACTCCCAATGTGAATACTGGTTTTCTGGGATATACAACAGAAGATACGTCTCTTTGTACAGGAACAACAGGAAGATTTAGCGGAAATAAATGGGCAGGATTTGATACAACTGCTTATGAAGTTGTATGTAATACAAACCCCGTCCTTTCAGGAGAAACAACACGCATTGGATGGCAAATTGAGGTGAATAGCACACAACCATCTGGTAGCTATACTGGTCACATATCAATAATTACCACACCAACATATTAAAAAATATGTATACTGATAAACTAATACTTTTTTATGAAAAAATATAAGCATATAATTCGCCTAACTGCCCTTACTACACTTTCTGCTTTGATTGGAATTTTAGTTTTTCAATTTCATATTGCCGAGCTACAAGCGGCAACTCTTACTAGCGCAAAAGATGTCATAAGTACTTCTAGACCTGGAGTTGCTGCAGTTCACACCTTTACTTTTACCACTCCTTCTTCGACGGCGATTAAAACAATTTTATTTCAGTTTTGTACTGCAGCATCAGGAACATGTACTGCTCCATCTGGAATGATTCTTACTGCAGTTCCAACATTAGGTACTGTTACTGGAATTGCTGGAACTGGATATGCTGCAACTGGAACAAGTGCAACCTGTACGGGAACTGGTAACACTGACTGTACTGCAACTCTAACTGTTACAACACCAACAACTCAAACTGTCACAGCAGTTACAGTACCTTTTAATTCAGGAATAACAAATCCTTCAACAACCAACACAACAACATTTGTCCGTGTAACTACACGAGACACAGGCCCAACAGCGATTGATACTAATACAGTTGCATTTGCAGTTTTAACTAGTACCTCAATGGCAATGACCGCATCAGTTGACCCAACATTAACTTTCTCAATTGCAGCAGTGAGTTCGGGAACGGTTAATACGGCGTCGATTAACGTTACAACTGGGACAGGGGCATCTGTTATTCCTTTTGGGACCTTGACATCTGGCAGTACAAAAATTGCTGCTCATGATGTTACCGTTTCTACAAATGCACTCACGGGATATACTGTTACCGTAGCAGCACTTGCCAATCCCCCTCTTGCAGATGGATCAAATAATATCGACCCCTTCTCTGGAGACAATACAACTCCAACGACATGGTCATCCCCCGCTGGTAGCTCTGCAAACTTTAATACAGGTTTCTTTGGATATACTACTGAAGAAACTGCACTTGGCACAGGGACAGCTGCACGATTTACCACTGGCCCACCAAAATGGGCAGGAGTTATAGCTACCCCGGGAGAAATCATTTATAGTGCAACTGGAGTGGTTAATCAGACAACACGCATCGGATGGCAAGTGGAGATCAACGCTTTACAACCAGCTGGGTCTTATGTGGGTTCAGTTCTATTAGTAGCAACACCAACGTATTAATTTTGAGAGTTGGTATTAGTAGTAAGCTGTTTGTAAGAATATTCTCTTGACAACAGGCGAATTAATTGTATTAATTAAGTATATATATGAATAAAAAATACGCACGTCTTGCAGCGATTACGTCTCTCGTTGTATTTGTTGGAGTCCTTGTGTCACAAATTTATGTAGCACAAACTCAAGCTGCTACTCTTACCAGTGCAAAAGATACTATTAGCGATTCACGTGCAGGTGTCGCTGCAATTCATACGTTTACTTTTACCACCCCATCTGCCACAAATATTAAAACAATAGATTTTCAATTCTGTACCACCGCATCAAGCACTTGTACTGCTCCAACTGGTATGATTCTCACCGCGTCCCCAACACTTGGAACAGTAACTGGTATTGGTGGAACTACTTATGCTGCAACTGGGACCAGTGCAACTTGTACCGGAACTGGTAATTCTGCGTGTACTGCGACACTCACTGTTACTACTCCTGCAGCACAATCGAATGTGGCTGTAACAGTTCCTTTTAACACAGGGATAACGAATCCTTCCACTGCATCAACATCATTCTTTGTCAGAATAACAACAAAAGATGGTGGAGCAGCAGCTATTGACTCATCAACGGTTGCATTTGCAACACTTACCTGAACATCTATTGCGGTCACCGCATCTGTTGATTCATCATTTACTTTTTCCTTGGCAGCAGTAAACACAGGATCTGTCAATGGACAAGCAATTAACGTAACATCTGGAACAAGTGCGACCACTATTCCATTTGGAACACTTGCAACTGGTGGCACAAAAGTAGTTGCTCATGACGCAACAATTGTTACGAATGCTGCAAATGGATATCAGGTTACCGTCAATGCACTTGCAAACCCTCCTCTTGCTGATGCAGGAAATAATATTGATTTCTTCTCTGGAGACAATACAACTCCAACGACATGGTCATCCCCAGCAGGTAATACAGCAACTATCAATACTGGATTTGTAGGATATACAACTGAAAGCAACAGTAGATCCAGTCATGTATAGTACTGCTGGAACAACAAGCACAACAACACGTCTTGGATGGCAAGCAGAGGTTAATGCATACCAACCTGAAGGTCAATATACGGGAACTGTTATAGTAGTCGCAACACCAACGTATTAATACACAGAGCATGACACAAAAAAAACAACGAATTACACTTATCTCCCTTGTCCTTATTGCGGTTGGACTCATTGCAAGTCTTACGTTAACCTTTGGTATTTTTGCACAAAATCAAACGTCAGTCCAATCACTCGAGGTTTCCCCACCATCTCAGGAGCTTCAAGTAGATCCAGGACAAACGTTTACTGCATCTGCAAAGGTGCGTAATAAAAGTAGAGAGACTGTTCCTTTAACTGTACGTATTGAAGACTTTACGGCATCGGGTGATGAAGGGCAAGTTGCCCTCACAGAACAGGGACCCTATTCACTTGCAAAATGGGCAACATTATCTCCTCAAACATTTTCACTTGCTCCAGGCGAAGAACAAGTAGTTACAGCAAAAATTAAAGTACCAAAAGATAAAGTAGCAGGCGGATATTACGGATCATTTGTTTTTTCAGTTAAAGCTCCACAAGCACAAGGAGCCGGGGTAGCAACTGTTGGTCAAGAAATTGCTTCCCTCTTCCTTCTTAAGATTGCCGGACCAGTTGATGAACAACTTTCACTTGATTCCATTACAGCTCCAGCATTTTCAGAGTTTGGACCTATTCCTCTTAACTTAAAATTCACCAATAATGGAAATGTCCATACAAAGGTATATGGACTTGTTAATGTGAGTGATATGTTTGGACAAAAAGTTTCAGATATCGTTGTCAATCAAACAAATGTATTTCCTGGTGCAAGTAGACAGATGAAGGCAACTCTTGATAAACGACTTTGATTTGGGAAATATACTGCAACAGCAATTATGTACTATGGAACAACAAAAAATGAGACATTAACGTCCGTTGGATCGTTTATTGTTATCCCTTATCGCATTATTGCACTCCTCGTCATTGTCGGAGCACTCTTCTATAGCATGCGCAAACGACTTAAAAAAGCTCTGCGTGCTCTAACTAAATGAGAAAAAAGAACCTGATATTATTATTCCTCTTTATTACATCTTTTTTTGCAGGCTTTGTTATTCATGCATTATTTTTCCCAGCGGTTTTAACAAATAATGTTATGTTATATACAAAACGAGCTCTTGAAAATAAACAGGTAACGCCGGTTGAAAATAATAATAAATCACTGACGAAAGTTTCATATGAAGATGGACAGTTTGACCCACAGGTAGTTGTGATTGGAAAAAGCTATTATATCGCCATCACTAATATGAGCTCCACTGAATATATGAACTTAACTTCAGATAATCCTCTCCTTACAACTCCCCGTGATTATGGACTAAGCGAAGAGGTACGTGCACAACTGTACGAACCTGGTGTCTACACAGTAAGTAGTAAACTTCATCCTGGACAATCCCTGAAGGTAATTGTCAGATAAAAAATCGCTTCTTTTTTCCCCTTCTTCCACCCTTATTGCCTGTCAAATCAGCCTCCAAGTGGTCTTTAGTACTATATTTTTCCAATGAATTTTGGTATAATACGCGCCTATGCGTAGGGGACGATGGGTAGCGTATTGTATTGCTTTTTTTCTAGTCACTAGCCACTATACACTAGTTACTCCTTCTTGTTACGCAGCATCTCTTGCTATGACCGCAACAGTGCCTGTTTCACCTCTGTGGAAGGAGTCCCTTCAATTGAATTCAAAAGCGAAAATAGACACATCACATGCACATATTCTCCTTGTTTCACAGGAGTCACTCGGCATTGAGAACATTCCCGTTGAAAGACAAAAAATACAATTGTTAATTTTAAAAGATAACATCCTTATTAACGAACAAGAGAAAAGCACAAACAAAAAAGGCGTTGTTGATTTTGTATTCATATCCGAAAAACCAGGATACTACACAATAATTCTTGTAAATAAAACCGACACCGCTCCCTTTGTAGTAAAGAACACCAACATATCTCTCTAAAGTCCTAAACTCTAAACCATAAACCCTAAACAAATTCTAAATTTAAAATAAAAAAGGGAATATGTGGAGTTTAAGTTTTTAGATTTATTTGATTAGGATTTAGAGTTTAGTGTTTAGGATTTTCTCTATCTCTCGCTCTACTTCTTTCACTCCACCTTCATTTTTTATTTTCACGTCCGCCATTTCCATACATTTTTTCACCTGTTGTCCATTTGTATTCTCTTTATCTCCCCTATCTCTCCCGTCAACTTTTTTAAAGGCATCCCAATCCATTGGATCCCATGGTTTTTTTCGCTCTAATATCCTCTGAAATCGTATTTTTTGAGATGCATCAACTGCAATAAGGATAAAACCTGGAATGGTACGCAAAAACGCAATTTCTCCAGGATTTCGAATACCCTCGATAACAATTTTTTTTAAACTACTATTTTTTCTTTTTAAATACTGGACTGCACGTTTTGCAAGAACACCATCCCCTTCTTTTTTTCTCAACTCATCCCCTGTGTTTTGAAGAATTGTTCTATCATAATTAGTAATTCCTTTTTTCTTTACTTCATCATGCACGATCGTAGAAAGTGAGAATGAAGTGTAACTATATTTTTTTATTAAGTAGTCTGTCACAACACCCTTTCCAGATGCAAATGGTCCTACAATTCCAATAATATTCATGTGAAAATTAAATTTTAAATTTGAAATTTTTAATCAATATTTAATTATTAATTATTTTAAATTTTGAAAATTGATTTCAAATTTATAATTAAAAATTAAAAATTATTAGAACCCGTATGTCTTCTTTATAATCTGTATAAGTATATCTCCCCAAACTCCGGATAAAAGCATTCCAATAAGGAGAAACGGTCCAAATGGAACAGCGCTCTTCATTCCTTTTTTTCGTTGAATAAGAAGAATAACCCCAACAATTGCTCCCACTAAGAAAGAAATATAGAGTGCAAGTAATCCTTTTGTTACACCAAGTGAAAACCCAATAATACTTGCAAGTATAACGTCTCCCAGTCCCATAGCTCGTTCATTCGTCACTACATAGATAAGTCCTATAGGCAAAGCCACCATTATCCCAGCAACGACGTCTCCGATAAGTGAGAAAAAACTTGCCTTATCAAGAATTTTTTGAAATACAATAAATGCAAAAAGTGATAATTGCATATAGTCTGAGATTAGCTTGTAGCGAAGGTCCGAAAGGAATATTATCCATGCGCTAGATACTATCCCCCAGTAGAGTATTACAGAGAGGTTTGGGACCATAAACCATGTTCCAAGATAAAGAATTCCTGTGACAAACTCAACAAGTGGATACTGAAAAGAGAGTTTTTTATGACATCTTCTACATTTTCCTTTTATTAAGACAAATGAAAGAAGAGGTATAAGGTCATACCATGATAATGTCTTTTTACAGTAGTCACAATGTGATCTACCTCCTAAACCTTCTCCATGAATAAGTCTATCAACTACAACATTTATGAAAGATCCCATTGCAGTGCCAAGTACAAATATAAAGAAACCCATCAAAAAAACTATATCTGAATATATACTAAGTAGATTATTAAATATCATTTGATGTATTAATTGCCTAAGATAATTTTTACATCATACTCGCCTTCGGTAAGATCTTCAACCTTCATTACCTCTATAAGATTTTTCTTAAGGACAGCAACCAATTCGGTTTCTTTACTTTTTACAGATGAATTAAGAAGAAGTGTTGTGCCTTTTTGCACCGTTGGAGCATTGGTTACTTCAACAACATTGTATCCTTCAATTTTAAGCCCATCTCGCACCTTTCCAGCGAGTCCGCCTACACCACTGCCATTCCATACTGCTATTCTCATTACCACAACTGGAGTAGGACTTGGCACAATTATTTGAGGTGTTGGTGTAATGATCTGAACCATAGGAGCAGAGGAGATTTTATTATACCCAAACGCAACACAACCAAGTATCACTATAAATAATATGAATATACCCATACCCGCCATCCATTTTCTTTTTGCACGGATCATAACTTCATCGACAATTGGTTCAGCCGGCATCACTTCCTCAGGAAGTGGGGTGTTTATCTCAATCTCGGGAACAGTTACTGGTACCGAAATATCTTTTTTTAATTTCTTTTTCATAGTTATTATTTACCTTTTGGCAAGGTGAGGCAAAAGATCGACCCTTCCCCTTCTACAGATTTTTTGAGCTCCAATGTCCCACCCATACCTTCTGCCATTAAACGAGAAATATATAATCCGAGTCCAGTACCTTTTGCACCGTCTCGTGTTGTTATACTACTTCCTGCTTGCTGAAATTTATGAAATAAAAGATTCTGATTAACAAGTGAAATTCCTCGTCCTGTATCAGAAATGTCTATTTGAACTGCGTCTTTTTCAAGATGTGCACTTATTGTTATGGTCCCATTTTCAGTAAACTTTAACGCATTCCCAACGAGATTCAATATAATTTCTTCTATCTTTCCAGGATCACCAAACACCGATATGTCGTCATTAATCACACTTACAATAGTTGTGCCTTTCTTTAGTACGTCTGCAATAAGTGTAGATTTAATTTTGTTTATTATTGGTGAAAGTAATACGTTTACGTTTTTATATTCCATTTTTCCAAGTTCAAGTCGCGACATATCTAAAAAGTCATTTACAATACCTATCAACCTTATACTTGCAGCGTGTGTGTCTTCGATCATACCTTTCAACTCTGGATTTAAAAGATCTTTTACATAATAGTCTAGTATCATAGAGGTATTTCCTCGAATGGCAGTAAGTGGAGTACGCAACTCATGGGAGGCGATAGAAAAAAATTCATCTTTTGAACGAGAAAGATTTCGTGCTTCGGTAATATCTGTAATGGTAACAATTGCACCAATAACTTCTCCAGAGTCAGTTATTCTTGAAACAATAGGAGCAATATAGACTGACACATATAGCTTTCCTGCAGGGATTTCTTTCTCGTGTATTATTGTTTTTTCTTGTATTGCTTTTTGTGTATATTCTTCTAAATTAAATGTATCTGATAAGTAGCTATTTATTTTTTTTAAGGTCCATTCACTATCACCAGTACCAAATAATTGTTCTAATCTAGTATTAGAAGTAACAATACTGTTATTTATATCTACTATCAAAAAGGCTTGAGGCAAACTCGAAATAGAAGCTGTTAAACGAGATTTTTCATTTGCGAGTTCAAGGGTTCGTTCTTCAACCTTTTTTTCTATATTTTGTTTTTCAATCTTTAGATCTTCTTCAAGTTGTCTTTCATCTTCTAGTATATTGAGAATGGCAGTTCTGCCTTCTTCAAGTTCAATATTTTGTTCTTCCATCTGAGCAACGGTTGCATCAGCTTCTGCAGTTCTTTCTTTAACTCTTTCTTCAAGTTTCTTATACTGTTCCGTCACATTTTCCTGCATTTGATTTAAAACATTCCCCAATTCTTCCAGTTCATCTCTTGTATTTAATACGATTTTCTCTGAAAAATCACTTTTGCCTAAACGTACTGCATGTTTTTTTAATTTTTCAATGGGAGAAAGTAATTCTCGAATGATGAACGCTAGTATAAGAACACTAAAAAGGGCAGATCCAAATATTCCAATCCCAAATAAACGTGCTATATTAGATACTTCATTGGTAATTATGTCTAATTCATTTTCTGAAACCAAGTAGAGTGGGTAATTTTTGATACGACTCACAGTCAATAGTTCATTTTTACTCTCAACTTTGTCAAGCATTTCAATCATTACCGGTTCAGAATACGACTCGATTGCACGTTCTATATTTTCATACCAAAGAGGTGAAATGGCTAGTCCTTCAAATGGATTGTATTTTTTAAGATCCTGCTGATATGATTTTGGCAGTGTTCCCACACTTTTGAGTTCTCGGTCTTTGTCAGTAGAATATAATATGATCCCTTGAAGATTGGTCAGCATAATTTTTATATCTTTTTTTTTTTTTTTTTAGACTATTTCTGCAAATAGTGCCGATGGCTCATACTTGACGGCTAATACCCCAAGCACTTCTCCATTAGCATCCTCTACAGGATGGGAGAAATAATATCCAAGTTTTTTGGTTGTTTTTCCTAAAGCAATATCAAACGTAGGAACTCCCTTCATTGCATTTTTAAAATAGGGTCGAAAACCATAATTTACACCCACAAATGAACGGTCAGTTGAAATATGGGTTAATCCAGTCTTATCCATGAGATATATTGAAAGATAATGAGAATTTTCTTTCTGATATACGTCAAAAATACCTTCGAGTTCTTTTTTTCTTGTTGATATTGGACTTTGAAGATATTCAACAACACGTGTTCTTGTGCCTAGCATTTTTGCAAAAAGGGCTATATTATCAAGAGTAATTTCAAACTCTTTAACTTTGTTATTATTTTCTACAACAATACTTTCTTTTTTAAGAGAAAGAAGAGTCTGCGTCAATATCGTATAGGTAAAATAACTAGCAAAGGCACCCATGACCACTATCGTTATGACAAGCCAAAAAAGAATTTTGGTCCTAACACTATACTTCATAGCGCTTTAATTTTTCCTTGAGTTCAATCATTTTTAACTCACGACCCACCATAATTTCATTCAACCGTTTCAATGTATTGGTATAATCTTCTTTTGCATTTTCTTCTTTCTTTTTTTTAGTTATATCATTCCCTACGCTAAGGGTAGATAACATAGCACCTTTTGAATCTTTTACTATTGTATTATTCCATCCAAATATAACTACTTTTTTGTCTTTGGTTAGAATGGAATTTTCTATATAGGCATTATTTGTCATATTTGAATTTACTATTTCGGTAAATTTCTTTTTCATGAGCTCACGCTCTTCAGGAACGATGATACTTTCAATCCAATTCATTCCAATAATCTCTTGATATGTATATCCTAGAGTCTCGCACCCTTTTCTATTTATTTGAGACACGCATCCATTTTGATCCAACATCACAACTACAACATTAATAAGTTCTAATAATGATTCCTGCTTCCCCATTTCTACTTTTAGTTTTGCTTGAGATTGCTGAATATCTGACAACATATTATTGATATTTAATCTCAACTCATCAAGTTCATCTTTGTCCGTTCCTTCTCTCATTCGTCTAGTAAGTGAATTTGTTTTACCAAGATCTTTTATCTCAGCGGATATATTGAGAATTCCTTTGAGAACGACTCCGGTGACAAGCCAGTTATTGAGTGCTGCACCTAATAAACCTGAAATAATCAGAACAATCATGAGGGTTATCATACTTGCTTTTCCTTGTTGAGTGATATCTCTCAAAACGTCTATTTTGAAAATGCCGGTAGGTTTGCCAAATATATCTTCAATAACCAAATATCCCCCGATAATTTTAGTGTCAAGTTTAATGATCTGTTGTTTTTCTCCATGGCTATATACATCTTTCATTGCAGTAAAATCAGTGGTCATGGTCGTATCATTCCACTGTATGAAAGTTGTGTTGAGTTGAGTTAAATTTTTTATATTACCCACTATTTCTGAATCTAAATATGTCCCAAAGACCATATATCCATTTGGTGGACCAGATTCATCACTTTTTAATATTTCCCCAACTGAGAAAAATAGTATTTTGTCTTTGAGTTGCAATATTCCACTCTTACGCGAAATGTTTTTTTCAAATCTTGTTAATGCGCTCCCAGTTGCAAAATAACTATATAATTCGGGGATTTTGTTCCCACTATTGTCATTTTCCTCGGCTACGATAAGGCTTTCTGCAAGAGATCCATCTTTATAGATAAATAATACTTCGTCAATCCCAGTTTTTATAAATTGTTCTTTATTGAGGTTGGAAGTAATATATGCTTTGTCATGGTTTGACATGAAGTTGTATGTATCATCCCAGATGGTCCAATCAGCCAATTGAGATTCGAGTTGAGAATATTTATCGCTCATCGCAAATTTTACGCTCTCTATGCTTCTTTCAACTCGTTGATTCTCAACCGTTTGAAAACCAGAAAGTACAAAGGTAAAGATAACTCCTCCCATTACGATAACAATGAGGATGATTGACCCAAAAGATATAAGGGCAGATCTAAGTTTTAATGACATAGGTATCAAGCTGAATTATTGAGTTACTTCAGGAACAGAGTCGCGTGTATAGCCAGCCAAAATTTCCTTTACGATATTTAC
>JAPLYR010000008.1 GCA_026395455.1 Candidatus Roizmanbacteria bacterium
AATTGCCTCTTGAATTTGTGCGAGTCGAAGATTTAACAATGAAATTTCTTTATTCAAGTCTAAAGATTTTTCTTGAATATCAAGTTGTTTTAGTGTTGCGTCACGTTGTGCACGAGCAATTGCTCCTGGTTCATTATCTCCATTCGTCTGATACTCTGCAGTTCGAACAGCAGCGTGCGCTTGGTTAAGAGCTGCAAGCACTTGAGACTTTCCCTGCTTTAATGAAAGAATTGCACTATTACTTGAACCATTTACATTAATCGCATCCAAAGCAGTTAATTGTTGATCCATCATGGAAAGTACATTGTTATTGAGAGAGATAAGATTATTTGTTTCGTCAATTGATTTAAAATTAATGTCTCTTAATTCTGCGGCTTGACTTTCTGCTTTTGTTGCAATCTCTCTATTTTTAGCGATTACTTCTTTCTGAGTGTCGTAGGTATCAGACAAAAATTGATAGTTTTTTTCCGCAACTTGACGAGTAACCGATTGTGCAACTCCTCCTTGATAATTTGTCGAAAACCCAAACAGCCAATTTCCTTTTTGAACTGTTTCTCCTTCATGTTTATATATCTGCTGTACAACACCTCCCGTTAAAGCGGTAATTTTGATGACGCCAGATTTTTCAACCTTCGCTTGAAGACGAATTCGAGGAGCCTTCCCTATTGACACAACCTCAACTTCTTTTGTTTGTCTTTCAGTTTGAATGATTGCTTTTTGTGGTGTCTGAAACACATGACTAAGAACAATTAACAATAATAGAATTCCCATGAATCCAAAAAAATAGCGCAACGGATAGTCATCAACTGTATGATAAATTGCTCGAAGAGTTTTCTTAAAATAGTTCGTCATTTTTGATATGGTAACTTGCAAAACATCTATTATACGGTAACCGAAGTAATATGTCAAACATGTATTTTGCATATTACTATTGACAATTGAAAGAAAATAATCATAATGTAGCTATATAAAAATGAAAGAAGAAAATAATGAGGCTTATAAAAAGAGTGTAAGAGTTACGCCGCATATTAAAAAACTCAAAAGAAAAAAAAATCATAACGAACTAGTTGTATATATCTACAATGTTGTTGAAGATGAATGGTCTTTTATCACAACAATCTCCGATAAAGAAGAACGAAGAAAAGAAATAGAAAGTTGTAATAGTTCTGCTGAATGCTATTTGTTTGCAAATGCAGATGAAAATGAATTCACCTATATTTCTCCAAAACCAATTTCTTCAGAATTTAAAAAATATTTTCAACGATTAGTTGGTGCAACAAAAATTGATATTCTTGTTCCAAAGAATGACACGCATCTTATCTGTAAAGATTTTTACAACGATAAAGCTTTATTCAATCGATTTATTAAGAAAGCAAAAAAATACAAAAAGGTATCGTTGGTAAGCTATGCCACTTCTCCCCAATTTCTCGATTTAGCAGAAAGATTAAAAGAGAAAAAAATAAATGTTGTTACTCCAGAAGCACCAGAAGTCGACTGTGCATGGACTGTTAATTTTTATGGAAGTAAATCGGGCATTCGTCAACTGGCCCAACAAAGTACAGCTCTTGAACCAGACTTTATTATGCCAGAGGGTGTTATTTGTGTTGGAAAATTGGATGCGGCAAAAATAGCTGCAAATAGATACATAAATGACAATGGAGTTGTCATTAAAACAAATAAAGGGAGTAGTGGAAATGGAGTGCTTATTTTTCGCAATGGCGATCTTCCTAAAAATTATAAGGAGTGTGAAAAGGCTATATATACTACTCTCAATAAAAATGACTATTGGGATAGATATCC
>JAPLYR010000130.1 GCA_026395455.1 Candidatus Roizmanbacteria bacterium
TAATTCCTGATACAATGAAAGAATGACACTGTTACGTATTGTCGTTTTTTTGACGATCTCTTTTTTGCTACTCTTTTATCCCGGTAATTACTGGTTAACTCATGTCTTTTCTCAACATGAACTTTGGAAAGAAAAACCAGTCACTCAGTTTGCACTTCACACTATTCCAGTAGTTAATAAAAATGCTCCTTATCCCCCTATTTCAGCAGAGGGAGCATATATTGCTGACCTATCTTCATTCACCCCTGTTTTTGAACGCAATAGTAATCAAAAAATGTATCCTGCATCTACAGCAAAAATAATAACAGCATTAGTAACTATTGATCTCTTTAAACCAACCGATGTTATTGTGGTTACAAAACAAATAACAAAAGATGAACAACCAGATTGGCAGCTGATGGGATTGGTAACAGGCGAAAAAATGACTGTTGAAAATTTGTTGTATGGGACGCTTGTTTATTCTGCAAATGACGCTGCTTTTACACTTGCAAATGCCTACGGCTACGATAGATTCATTGAAAAAATGAATGCAAAAGCTGCTGAACTAGGGATGACAAACTCTCATTTCAAAAATCCAATTGGTATCGATGATTATGAGCAGCTTACAACCCCACGGGATTTAGCTCTTGCGGCACGTGCCCTACTGAAGGACACTTACTTAGCGAAGTTTGTATCTACCAAAGAAATCACGATCTCTGATACTGATTACAAATATTTTCATAGATTAAATAACGTCAATGAACTCTTAGGTAAAGTGGTAGGAATTGGGGGGTTAAAAACAGGATATACCGAACTTGCAGGTCAAAATCTTGTCAGTTTTTATAAAAAAAATGGAAATCAGTATATTATTGTTGTCCTCAAAAGTCTTGATCGATTTGCAGATACGCAGAGTATTACTCAATGGATAGACCAATATGTCGAGCATATTTCTATGCCGATAAACTAAGAGAGTTGTTATAACTTACTTTCATCTATAAGCCAATCTTCAGATACTGCTGGGACATACGACACGAAGTCATTATCACCGGTGAAGACATATATCGGTTGATAATAATCTTGATATGTGTCGGGATCAAAGTATCCAAGCGTCATTGATTTTATTGATATTTGTTTCTTTCCTGATCCTTCAGAAATAAGGATACCTTTACCAGAGAGTAACATCTCATATGCTCTCTTCCCGGTGATAAGAGGATATACTCCTATCTGCGTTGGAGATGTCTCAAAAAAACGAATCTGTGCGCTGACTACTTTGGCACCCGCTTTGTTTGGTATTAACATAACATAGTTCTGACTGTTGAAATAGGTAGGTGACATGGGGAGATATTCCCCTATCTTTTGACGATAAAAGTCAACTTCAATCATATTTGACTCTTGTGGACTTGCAACAACCCCAGCAGTTGACGCTGTTTTATCATAAAACATGGGAATTGTGGTAATGTCCCCTAATGCGAGGTCTTTTGGATATCTATCAATTGATTTTAAAAAGTTTATTGCCGTATTTTTTGAGCTCTCAACATCTGGTGTTTCCGCCCCCTCTACAAGATCTGCATCTTTTCGGAAGTCATAATCATATCTGAAGTTATAGGTATTAATGTCTATAGCCAATCGTTGAATCGCATCTTGAAACACCGCTTCATTATTCACTAATTTATGCTTCACTTTTTCAGTATCAAACCCTAACATCTTTGCCATCAAATAAACTTTAGATATGTAATCAAATTGAAATTTGGAAGGAGGAAATAAAAATACTTGAGCTGTTTCTGTTGCAGTAATTGGTTGCCCCGCAACTGTATCAAGAGTAAAGGAAAATCCTGCGCTTGTAGTTGCCTCTTTTTTTACATACAAAGGCTTAATTTGTTTAAAAATGGTGTGTGTATATACTGTCTTTGGCTGATTAAGCGAAAAAAGAAGAAAAAGAAGTTTAAATGAATAAAAGAAGATCAATATCACCACAAAAGCAAAGATAGCAAAAGGAGCAAACTTGCGAGCATAATAAGATAGGTCTGTTAAGGACATACTTTCATGATAGCAGTTATTCCCTACAACAATCAAGCGCCTTCCCAACAAGTGCACCCATTTTAGCAAATACAGATTTTTCTTCTTTAATCATGGGCTTTTCTTTATCTGAGATCTCAATTTTTTTTAGATCTTTCCCTTCCATAAGTCCTAAATTCAATGCCCAACACATATTGTAAAGTTCATATGACTTTTTAAAAAGTTCATATGCTTTTTCTTTTTCATTATTCTTTAATGCTTTTGTTCCAACTTCCATAACGCGCATTGACGCTGCAAGTAAGTGCTTACTAATACACCAAACTTCTCCTTCATACTCTTTGATCATAGATTTCATAAGGTCGACTCTCATTTTTCGCACCTCATTAAGTAAGTCATAATATTTTGTCGCTCCTGTTTTTCCACCTGAAAAAAAGAGGTGCTCTTCAATGGAGATAAGATTCATAATACCAATAGAAAGGTCCTCGCCCGAAGATAAATCAAGCTTCTGTCCTTGTTCCATTGCTTTAACTTTGTTCATAAAATCTTTTACTTTATTGTCTTCCATAGATTAGATACGAATATTTTTAATAAGGACTGCAAAAATACCAGTTGTTGCTAAAAGAATACATAAGGGAACAATGACCTTTTGATAAAAGAAGAGTACTTTTCCATTATTATATTTACGTATAAGTTTATCCGCACCTATTCCTAAGAGCCACACAATCATTCCCACCACTAATCCAACTAATACTTTATCTATATGTAAAAAAGTATTATTTTTATGATACATTTGTTTTGTCGTTGCAAAATACATTAGTGTAGAGAAAAACATAATCACTGTCCAAATAAAAGGATTTCTGAGGATTTTTGGTTTTTTGATAAACGATACAAACCAAAAAGAGATCGCAGTATTAAGTCCGGATATCCATAGAGCGGTTAAAAGGTCATCAATTCCTAACTTTTTAGCTATAAGAAGTCCTCCACCGACAGTAACTATACAAACTGGACATTGAGCATATACGTTAAACATATGGGTAGTGTATCAAAATTTATATTTTTTGTCCGCACAAGTTATGTTTATAAATATTTTTTCAAAGTTTCGACCGAAAGTTCAAGCTTTAGTTTTTCCTGCTCTGAAAGTGGAATTTCGATGACGCGCTCTATTCCAGTTCTCCCCAATACACAAGGGACACTCAGGGAAACTCCAGTATATCCATATTCCCCAGTCAACATGACCGAAAGTGGATAGACTCTCCCAGCATCGGTAAGAATTGCATGGACTAATTGATTTATTACAACACCAATAGCATAATAAGTTGCCCCTTTTGCAGCAATTATTTTATAGGCAGCATCCCGTGCTTTTGTATATGCTTCCAGTGCCTTTTCATGAGAAAAATCTTTCATTGTGGTGATAAGCTGTCCTCCAACATTTGCTGAAGAAAGGGTTGGAAAAGAACTATCTCCATGTTCTCCAAGAATATATGCGTGGACACTTTTTGGATTAACTCCTAAATATTCTGAGAGATGAAATCGAAATCGGGCTGTATCAAGTGTTGTTCCACTCCCAAAGACACGACCACGGGGAAGTTTTGATAAGACAACTGTCTTATACGTTAAGATGTCTACTGGATTTGTCACCATGAGAATAATACTTTCTGGTGCATATTTTTGAATATCTGGAATGATTGACTCTAAAATAGCTGTATTTTTCTTAACCAAATCAAGTCTCGTTTCACCCGGTTCTTGTGCGGCGCCAGCTGTAAAGACGATAATATCAGACCCTGCAAGATCGCTCGCCTCACTTCCAACTGTAATGTTTGTTGTCCCAAGAAAGGAAAGACTATGCATAAAATCGAGTTGCTCACCGATGAGTTTGTCTTTGTCTCGTCCATATAACATTATTTCTTGAGCCGTGTTTTTTAGATACATCGTAAATGCGGCTGTTATACCAACTCTCCCAGCGCCGATCATGGTGACTTTCGTTTTTTTACATGCAGGAAACAAATGTGTCATATTAAATTAATTGTATCATTTTCACTCGCTAAAGAGAAAGATATTTGCTACAATTGGAAGCTGTTACCAGAGGTACCCAAGTGGCCAACGGGGGGAGACTGTAAATCTCCTGGCTTTGCCTTCGGGGGTTCGAATCCCTCCCTCTGGACCATCCTTCGCTAAAGCTACGGATGGCAGGCTATCATTCTTGAGCTTATGAGTAAACTTCTGGGAGATTATGCTGAAACACTCTCGCGTATCGAACATCTCGTATTCAGTGATGCATATCGAAGAGTTATTTCTGTTCTACTTTATATAGCTAAACATTTTGGAGAAGAAACAAAACAAGGAGTAGTTGTTGACCATCGCTTTACGCAACAAGATATTGCAACTCTTGTAGGAGTTGCACGAGAAACTGCCAGTATCGAAATCGGTATTTTAGAAAAAAAGGGTCTCGTAAAATATATAGATCATTCAATGATATTCAAAAATATAAAAAATCTTGAACTTGAATTAACTGCGGATGGTACAAAATTGTAATCTCGCTCACACTCTTCCTTTAATCTGAGTTGTCAAGTTAACACTCCTCACGTTACATCGCATTCCCACTCTCCATCCTATACTTGCACTATATGACACCACAAGAAGAAGTAACGATCGTCGAAAACCAAAATCCAACTCATGTAGTAAAAAAAACCATAAGACAAGTTGAACAACGAGTGAAAGGTGAAGCTCCACAGGTAGTATATGAAAAGAAAAAAACAATTTTAAGATCTAATCAAATAATTTGGTACATCTTAGGATTTATCGAGGTACTCCTCACTTTCAGACTATTTCTTAAAATGCTTGGAGCTAATCAATATGTTGGGTTTACCAGTTTTATTTACTCCATTACAGCACCACTCGCACTTCCTTTTAGTGGAGTTGTAGGAGTGTCAGGGACAGGAAGTTCCATTCTTGAATGGTCAACGATAATTGCAGGAATCGTATATCTTTGCATCGCTTGGGGATTGATATATCTACTTGAGATTATCTATCCAATAACACCGAGCGACCTTGAAAATGAGTGATATTAAAAATTTATTAATTAATTATTTATTTATATATATGAAGGATCAGACTCAAATTAAACAAGCCGATAGGAAGGTTGGAATTAATCCAGTCATAGTGGCAGTAGCTGGGGCAGTGGTTGGGGCAGGTATTGCTGTTGCAGGAGTGGTGTTATCAGATGAAAAGAATAGAGAAAAAATAAAGGAAACTGCAGGTAATCTAAAAAAACAAGCAGAAGATAAAAAAAGAGAGATTGAGAAAAGAATTTTAGAAGATAAAAAGAAAGTAAAAATGGTTGTTGCTTCAGCAAAAGAATCTCTCGATAAAACAACAAAAGAAGTTAATAAAGCAGTAAAATCACTATGACAACAATAGTAAATAGTCCTGCACCAACAAACGAATCAGGTGGATCTAGCTTTTTAATAGGGATAATTATCTTTATTGGATTTGTATTAATACTCTTATATTATGGTCTCCCTGTCATAAAAAATATGAGTGTGCAAACACCTCAGGTTAATATACCTAATAAGATAGATGTGAATGTAAAGCAAACTAAGTAAATATTATTAATTATTTTGTTAAATTATGGGAATCATACTTTGGATCATTTTTGGAGCATTGGCAGGATGGATTGCGTCAATAGTTATGAAGACAGATTCAGGACAAGGGACAGTCTCTGATATTGTTATGGGAGTAATTGGAGCTGTTGTCGGTGGATTTATCATGAACCTACTGGGACAATCTGGAGTTACAGGATTCAATCTCTACAGTCTGACAGTTGCGGTTATAGGAGCGATAGTTGTTATTTATATTGCTCGTATGGTAAGAAACAAATAAAAAATATATGAATATTACTTTTTCAAACTTAACCCCCCTTTCATCAATAGTATTTGGCATCCTAATTCTTGTATTCCCAAAATTTTTGAATTATTTAATTGCGGGATATCTCATCCTTACAGGAATTATTGCCCTTGGAATATTGAGATAACATAATAATCATTTATAAAAGATTAAGAAAATAATATGCTAATTCTCATTTTATCTTTAGTGGTTGGTTCAGTGCTTGTTTATATATCAAAATATAACTTTCAACCTGTATCTGTAAATTTAGGATTTACCGTTTTCTCAGGCATTCCTCTTTTTTATGTCATTATTGTTTCACTCATAACAGGACTCATGCTTTCCTATCTATTTTCACTTATACAGTCAATTTCAACATCCTTTATTATGCATGGAAAAAATGTGGAAATTAAAAAAAATAAAGATGAAGTGCTTGAGCTCACTAAACGAGTTCATCAACTTGAGATTAAAAATGAAAAATTAGGAAAAGATTCTGGCATTGAACCAGGCGACCGAAACGCATTATGAAAACTATCCTAGCTCAGATATGGAAGGCGCTTCATCTTCCAAAAGGCGCTCAACTATTTGCCATGCGATTTATGCAGGACCAATTTTTAGTTGGTGTTACTGGAATCATTTTAAATGATAAAAAGGAAATCCTCCTTTTCAAGCATACCTATCGAGCACATGCGTGGAGTTTGCCAGGTGGATATCTAAAATCAGGAGAGCACCCTCGAGAAGCTTTGGAGAGGGAGATTAAAGAAGAATCAGGTTTGGTAGTAAGTGTAGATGAATCACTTAAAACACGTACTGATCGCGAAACAGCTAGACTTGATTTATGTTATACGGGGATATTGATTGGCGGAGATTTTGTCCCCTCCCACGAAGTTTCGGAATATGGATTCTTTTCTCAAGATAGGCTTCCCCTACTTCGAATAAACCAAGTATTCTTAATTAATGAAGTTTTGAAATCTTCTAAACAATAAGCTTGGTATAATTTGCAAAT
Source organism: Candidatus Roizmanbacteria bacterium (assembly GCA_026395455.1). Lineage (GTDB taxonomy): Bacteria > Patescibacteriota > Microgenomatia > UBA1406 > GWC2-37-13 > JAKBEU01. Next base: position 6,884 of record JAPLYR010000130.1, read on the forward strand.
ATGAAACTTGCCTTATTGCTCCCGGGTTTTTTGGACTCCCCCGATTATGCTCACTTAATGACCTTTGAAAAAAGACTTAAAGAGCTTGGCTACACGGTAGATCGACTTGATGCATGCAATCTTTGGTCGACTGGAAATACTTCTATCTACACAATAACAAACTACCTGAAACAAATTGAGGAAAGAATTTCATTCTACAAAAACCAAAATCCTGAAGAAATAATACTCATTGGGCATAGTCTAGGAGGACTTGTTTCAATAATTGCGGGGAATAGAATTGACTCAGTGACGAGTGTTGTCTCACTTTGCTCACCTGGCGATATAGTAAACCTTGCAAAAAAATGGCAGGGTAGCAATCCCAAACATTCTGAACGTGACTTGCCCGATTCTATCCACCAAATGAAATCTTTTGAAATACCCTACACATTTGTGGAGGATGGACTTCAATATTCTGCAATAAAGGAAGTTAAGGAATTGCAAAAACCAATAATGATCTTTATAGCACTCGGCGATAAATCGGTTCTGCCACAAGAAACTGAAAAAATAATTGTCGAGGCACATAATCCATATGTTGTAAGGAAAGATATGGAACATAATTTTAGATATTCTCTGAAAGACTGTGAAATCGTCATGGAAGAAATTGAAAAGTTCTTAACAAATCGAACAACTTTGAACATATAATCTTGGAGGATGATAAATGATGAGGTATTAAAAAATTAATCTTTTACATTTACACTTCAAGTACGATATCCAGACTTCTTAAGAGTGACGTAGCTTCAGGTAGAGAAAATTTTGCCTTCTTTAATGTATTAAATTTGATATCGATTCCATAGTTAATTGCCTTTCTAAAATCCGTTTTTGTAAGATTGGTATTAGAAAAAATTGACTGTGCAAAATCTGTTTGAGTAAATATACTTTCTGATAGATCAGACTCATTAAAATTAACTTCTTTAGCTATGCACTCAATCAGTTTAAGACTGTGCAATTTAATATAGCTAAAATTTGAATAACTAATATCACATTTCTTAAATGTAAGTTCTCTCACAGTTTTTGTTTTTGTCCAATCAAAACCCATTATTTTGGAGTCATTAAATATGATATTAAAAAACTGAGAGTTATAGGGTTTAGCCGCACTAATTGAACAATTTGAAAAGGTACAATCCATAAACTTACACGCATCAAATGTACATTCAATAAAGGTGCACTTATCAAAAACACAATTCTCAAATTCTTTATTTTGAATTTTGACATTGCTATGAACGAGTCCTGAAAATGTTTCTTTGTAGGATGAATCGTTAGTTTTTGACAATATATCCATACAGATAGTATAGCAAGTATAGATTATGCATTTTATTGGGAGAACTAGTGTATTTGTTATAATTTAGACTATTATGGCAGTAAAAAAAATAATCGAAATTGGGCATAAAGTTCTTAAATTGGACAATAAAAGTATTGAAGATTTTAATTCCCCAAAACTAAAGAGGCTTATTCGTAATCTCATTGATACCATGAAGGACTATGATCTTATAGGTATTGCGGCTCCCCAGATTGGAGAGAATTATCAAGTATTTATTACTCAACCAAGGAAAACACATGCAAGAAATCTTGGTAAGTCAGACATACTCCGAATATATATCAATCCTCAAATTACTTACTTATCAAAAGAGACCAATCTTATTTATGAAGGTTGTGGATGCGTACCTGAAAGTTCAATTTTTGGACCCGTAGTACGCCCATCAGAAATTGAGATTGAAGCTTTTGATGAAAATGGTGAAAAATTTAGTCTACGATGCGACGGATTATTAGCGAGAGTTATTCAGCATGAGTTTGACCACTTGAAAGGAATTGAATTTTTGGAAAAGGTAACTGATAACAGGAAAATGGTATCGTGGACACATTATCGAAAAGACATAAGAAATTCGAAAGAACAAAAAACTGCATCTTTAATAACAAAGGTAGAATACAAAGTAGTTTCCTAAAAGCATACATAAAGGCTTTGAACTGTGATTTATCTGTAAAGATCAAGGATTTTCTGTTGATTCCCTGGCGTTATCATTTCTTGAAGTGTACTGCCCCCTTGACTCGGAAGTAATGAAGATGCTTGACTGAATATACCTCCTAACAATAATATCGATACGAGTAATGAAACGAGAGTTAAGACAAGAGATATGACCCCTGCCCTTACATGTTCTTCGTCTCGCCCATCAAAAAAAAGATACCTCACAAAATAATAAATACCAATAGGTGGAAGAAGGACACTCCAAAAATATGCTTTTCCATATCCTTTGGATGACTTCATCATTTTTTCTTTTGCATCAAGTTGAGCAAGTGCTTCAACTAATTCCACTTTTTTTTGATATGCCTCATTGTTTTCCTGTTCCATCATTTGTGTCCTCATTATACTGATTTCTTATCTAGAATTACGTGCACCATCGTTCATCATAAAGGAGTAAAATAGAGGTATATGTCCAAACAAGTTTCTGTTGAAGATGTGCACTCCACATTGGGAAGTCCAACAATTGCACTAATTGATGTACGAACCCCAGGAGAATTTACACGAGGAACTATACAAGGAAGTACCAATATTCCAGTTGATGAGATAAGAAAAAAAATTGAATCAGTCATTCCGGACAAAGAGAAGACAATTTATCTCTATTGTTTAAGTGGATCAAGAAGTGAAACTGCGGCAAATATACTTACTGGACTTGGATACACAAATGCATTCAGTATGACAAATGGACTACTTATGTGGAGAAGTAAAAGATATTAAGCACTTACCCTAACGTAACTTAAGTTTTGCTGAATACATTTGGTATACTTTTCTGATGCCAAATGTATCAATAGTATTTCCAGTTTATAATGAGGCGAACCATCTTGTACATTCTATCCGTCTATTACTAAATGACCTTAAGAAGCACTACCACAAACCATTTGAAGTTATCCTTGTTGAAAATGGAAGTGTTGATGAGAGTTGGAATATTTGTAGAGAACTTAAAAAAAAACACCCAGAAATTATTACCATTTCACACCTTTCTAAGGCGAGTTATGGGCATGCAATCAGTGAGGGAATAACTTTAAGTAAATATGAAAATATTGTTCTTTTTAATGTCGACTTCTGGGATATACCGTTTCTCATACAAAGTACTAAACTTCTTTATTCATGTGATATCGTAGTAGGTTCAAAAACACTCATTGTTTCTAAAGATCAACGTCCCTTTTTAAGAAGACAGATAACATATTGGTTTAATGTTTTATTACGGGCATTCTATAATTTCCCAGGATCAGATACACATGGTATTAAAGCGTTAAAAAAAGATACAGTTCTTCCTATTGCAAAAAGTTGTTATCCACTGCATGAGTTATACGATACACAACTTATATTACGGGCATGTAGGAAAAAGCTTATTTACACAGAAATACCCGTATCTGTTAGAGAAAAACGCCCTACTCGATATTCTACATTTAAACGAACTCTTAATTTAATCCATGACCTAGGAATCATATTTAAATATAGATACTTATGAACATCACACTTGATGATTTTGGTCTCAACAAAAAGGCAAACAGTGAAATATATAAATGGACTCAAACTAAAAAAGTTGACTTTGTGTCAATTCTTGTAAATTCCACTTCAACACATGAAGCGCTTATGTTGTGTAAAAAGGATAAAAATAGGAGATATCAACTAGGGCTGCATTTTAACCTTATCGAAGGAAAGTCACTTTGTAAAAAAAATGTTGTCCCAAGCCTTGTCGATAATAAAGGTTATTTTTATTCTCTTCCTATTTTTATGATGAGACTTTTTTTGAGAAAAATAAAAAAAGAAGATATGTTGAAGGAATTGCAAAAACAATATGATGTTATTAAAAAATCAGGAATACAATGTGATCATATTAATTCCCATCAAAACATTCATATATTTCATTTTATTTATACACAAATAGAAGGGTTTGCGAATAAAAATAAAATACCGCATATCAGACAATTAAACACTATTCAAAACAGACTAAGAAATTTCCCGATAAAGTACGTTGTTTTTATGTTTTTATACTCCATTTCATCACTCCTATTCCCATCAAATAAATATAGAGATAGTTCTTTTTTTGAAAATACATTTCATCCAGGAACAAATTACGACTAAGAGTCGCAAACAAGTGAGTTTACTTTTTTTTCTTACTTTCTTTATTTTTTTTGGAGTTATCTTTTCTGCTTTGTAGGCGCTTTTCACTTTCTCTTTTTAAAGCGGCACTTCTTTCTTGTTGCTTCTTGTTTATTTTATCAACTTCTGCCTGACATTCTTTATTTGGACATGCAGTCTCTGTATTGATGATAATGGAGCTATCAACTTTTTCTTTCCACGTTCTTACAACGATTCTTTCTGTACCACATCGAGAGCAGGGATTGCCAAATGTTTTTTTCATATTTTGTAGCTTCTATTATATCAGAAATAGTGATAAAATTCAAAGCATATGA
>JAPLYR010000145.1 GCA_026395455.1 Candidatus Roizmanbacteria bacterium
ATAGCACTTGCTATAATATTCACCAGATGAAAAAAAACATATATATTATTATCACATCTCTCCTTTTTATATCTCGTTTTTTTCTTTTTATTTCAACTCAAGATGCTGGAATTGAGCATGATAGTGGGTGGTATTTGGGAGTTGCACGAAACGTCGCTGAAAGAGGAATATATGCCTCATATACAAATACTATTTCGACCACAGAGAGGGCTGGGTCATCTCCAAGTATCCATAATAGATTTTCTGTCCAAGATAAAAATGGATTTATCTATTTTCCTGCTGGCGTAACCGTTGGCCCTGGGTACATTCTTCCAGAAGCATTTTTCTTAAAAATATTTGGGTCGGGTTGGACTCAGTACAAAATCTGGCCCTTTGTGGGGTTTTGTTTATTGATTCCTATTTTATTTTTCCTCGTTTTAAAAATTGGATCAATAAGTGGCCTTATATTTTTCCAGCTTTGGTTATGGTTTTATCCTCAAATACTTTTAACTTTTTCGTTTGAAGCATTCAGTGAACATATTGCCCTTCTTTTTCTTCTTATTGGTTTTATATTTTTGGAGCGATGGACCATCTCAAAAAAAAACATTTTATATATTTCCCTCTGTGGATTATTCCTTGGTTTATCATTTCAAACAAAAAATATCTATATGCTTGGGTTATTCTCCCCAATCATATTGTTGTTCTTTTTAAAGAAGAAGAATTCTCTTTATCCTATTCTGATTTTCTTTACATTTTTTATTCTCCCAACAATTTTGTTTGAACTATATCGCTTTTTGTCATTAACTTTGCAATTTGGCATTACTGCGTGGAATGCAAACAATATGGATATAAAGTTAACACTACTTAGTGGGGGGAGTGGAATTCAATCACTCCAAAATAGGATCAATCTCCATTTTATGTTTAACAAATTTTCAGTATGGAGCCATATTGGCGCTCATCCATTATTACTAGTATTGCCATTATCAATCATTTCTTTGTTTAGCAAGAAAAAAAAACCATATATCTATTGGATGCTTTTTATATCAACAGTGATCTTCTTCCTTTGGTTTGTATTATTCTCTACAACTGGGTGGTTTCGACATATTTTTCCCGCAATAGTGATGGGAATGGTTTTAATCTCTTCAACTGTAGGAGATGTTTTTTCTTTCTTGACTAATGAAAAAAAACCTATGTCTTTTGTTATATTTGTTTTATTTGTATGTGGCATTTTCTTCTCTCTTTTTCAAAATCCTCTTGCTCTTCCCCAGTTCAATCTAGATAGAAAGGAGCTTAACGAACTTTACAAAAGACAGTCTCCTAATACCTTACAGGGCCCACAATTTTCCCCTATTTTTTCAAGAAGTGATCAGACACAAATAATGAAATATGTAGAAAAAACTATTGATCAAAAAAGGCGCATTTGTTTTTATGAATGGGCACTTGTTGCTGAACTCCCCCCATTAGTTGACCGTGTATTTTTTCCTTTTCAAAAATGTAAAAAAAATGACCTACTCATTATTGGCCCTTATCAGAAGGGAGTTTATAGTTTTAATAAAAGCAATATCCAGAATCTTATTGGTGCATTGTGTAATGATGTTGTTTTTACAAACACAATGTATACCGCTTGTCATATAAAGAAGTATTAATACTTTCCGAGTAGATCATTGATGCGTATTGTAAGTAAATCCAAAAATGATGAAATTGCATCTTGTGGGAACCTTACCTTTGTTCCTTTTGCATCTTTCCATTCAACTGGAATCTCCCCAATAGAATAGCCATATTTTTGCGCAAGAAATAATGACTCAGAATCAAAAGCCCATCGTTTAATTTGTTGCTTTTTAAATATATGTTTTGCTGCTTTTAGCGAAAAACATTTAAATCCGCAGGTAAAATCACTTACGTACACAGACAAAATTGTCTGTGAAAGAGATGTAAAAAACTTACCCATACTCTCTCTTAATTTTGGTTGTCTCTGTGAGAGTATGGCTTTATCGTTTTTGCGGGTTCCTATAAGTATGTCTTTTGTATGCAATATTTTTTTTAAAACACCTATCATTTTTGGAGGGGTTGATAAATCAACATCAATAAACACTACGTGTGTTCCTCGTGCAATCTCAACTCCTTTTTTTATTGCCCATCCCTTTCCTCTGTTCTTTCTATATGAAACAAGAATAAATTTTGAAATCTTTTGAAGATTAAGAAGAGTTTCTTTTGTCCTATCAATACTTCCATCATTCACCACGATAAGTTCCTTTATATATTGTTTATTCTTTACAAATTCCAAGAGGGTCTTTAGGTTGTGAATACGCTTTTCTTCATTAAAAACAGGAACAATAACTGAGATTTTTATTTTTCGCTTCTTTTTTGTGCTATGCATAGGACAGAGGTTCCAAATGGCATATCATAGCGGTTTATCCACATTTGTTCAAGTTTTGAAATAGTGAGGAATATTTTATTTACAAATACATTGTTTATTTGAAAGTCAGAAGTATATGTTTTGTTTTGAATCTGTTTTAATTTTCGAATAATAAGTATGGGGAGTACAAGGAATAAATGTATATAGGTATTCTTTCTAATTACAAATCCTTCTTTTTGGAGAATTGTGTGTATCTCTTCTTTTGTATATCGATGGTTATGGTGAAGAACCTCATCCCATTTACTCCAAAGCCAACTAAACGCTGGCACAGTAATAATAAGTGAGCCATTATTTTTTAATACTCTTTTTATTTCACATATTGACTTTAAAGCATCAACATGCTCTAAAACATCAAGGGCACATACCACATCAAATGTTTCACTTTCAAATGGTAACTTTTCTGCCTCTCCTTTTTTTACTTGTAATAAGCCTCTTTTTTTACAGAATAAAAGGGCTTCTTCTGATATATCAACTCCCCATACCTCTCCATGATGGGCAAGAAATTCTAAATTTTTTCCTGTTCCGCACCCTACATCAAGAATGGAAATTCCTTTTTTTTGAGTATATGTATTAATAAGTTGTTCCACAAAATTTCTTTTAGCGATGTGCCACCAATGGGAGTCTTCGGTTGTATAAAGGTCTTTATATAGATCTTTTCTCATTATAGGGAGGGATCAATTTGACGAGCTTTTTTAAGATTCTCTGCGGCTTTTATTTTATCTCCTTTTTCTGAGTAGAGAAGATAAAGGTTGTAGTAGAGCTCTGGGGAATAGGGATGGAGAAGAGATGATTCTTCTAATTTTTGAATTTTTTTTGTATTTTCTTGTTGTATTTCTTCCCATTTTGAAAGAACATCACTTCTTCCTTCAGCCTTATAAGTATTAATTTCTAAATTAAAAAGTGGCGTCCCCCAAATATGTTTTAAATAGGTTGTTATTGATCCACTTTCTCCGTTCATAACTCCATACATCTGATTGTTATATTTTTGAGAGTAGATAATATTTAGTGCAACGAGACAGATACACGCAAAACAAAACCCATAAAAAAGGAAGGTTTTTGATTTAAACTTTTTGTAAAAGATGGCGTGTGCCGACATAATATATAGTATATACCCTTCATAGCTAAAAACCATTACGGGTATCCACTCCTCTAAGCCGGGTTATAAGCTCAAAGCGGTTGCTAACCGGTCGTTAGGGAGTGTATAATTTTTCCATGGATTCCGTAGCTCTTCAGGCCCTTTCTGATCGATTGGTTACATTCGGCATCGCTGCACTTGCCGCGTCATTGGCGGGTGTTGCAACTTTGCTGTTCTTCTATGCCGCTGTTTTGTATTCACGCCTTAAAAAAAGAGAAGAAATGTCTCTTGAAATGGTGACACTTGAAGTCAGAGTGTCAAAAGATAATGAAATTAAGATTGACGCCGCAGAACAATTAATTGCTTCTTTCAGCACTCTAAAAAAGGGTGGATTTTTTTCATTCTTAGATG
>JAPLYR010000149.1 GCA_026395455.1 Candidatus Roizmanbacteria bacterium
AACCAAGTTTGGTGAATAGCTTAACCGCTGACTGGTTTATTGCGAGTATGCATCACTGCATATCTCTAACAGGCTCTTTGCCTCTATACAATAAAACCTTTCCAAACTTTTTTTCGCCAATAACCATTATAAATTGACCGAAATGTTCATCATGGTCGGTCATCCCGGACTCAACTCCGGGATCTCTGTAATTCGTCATTTATTTGTATTAGCATTAAAAGATGTCACATCCGTTTCAAACAGAAGAATACAGAACACTGTTCAAAAAGCACTTTATTTCAAATCCTCAAACATGTGTTGTTGTTGAGGATATTGAGTATGAACTTCTTCCCGATAAACGGGCGGTTCTTGTTGGAATGAAGCCTGTTTTAGGAAGTCAAGAAATATCGGATTATGGTATTGAATCTATAAGCAATATTGAGACAATACATAAGTCTCTTATACGATTATATCCGAGAAGACAGCCAGGCATTTCAGGCATTATCAACATTAGTTCAAAATCCACCAACTCAACAAGAAGTTTCACCCTATATTCTGCTCCCTAATACGTGGGAAAAATACCTCGAGTCGCTTGAGCGAACAGATAGGAAAGAGTTAAAGAGAAAAATAAAACGCATAGAAACCGTTCCTCACTCGCTTCGAATATTCGAATATTCAGAGTCGACTGAGGAAGACTTTGAAACATTTATTAAACTTCATAAATTATCTGACCATAGTAAAGATCAATTTATGACGGATCCAATGAAGGCGTTTTTTAAAGATTTATTTTATTTATCAATCCCAAATTGGAAACAAAAACTTGCTTTCCTTTTTGTAAACGATATACCCATCGCTTCAATCTTTTATTTCGAAAGCAGTGATTCTATTCTTCTTTATAACTCCGGATATGACCCTGAACAAAAATATTATAGTGGCGGACTTCTCCTAGCGGCTTATCTGATACGGCACGCTATCGAAAAGAAAATGAAACTATTTGATTTCCTTCGTGGAAATGAACGATATAAATATGATCTAGGAGGGAAAGATGTCCAACTCTACAAATTTATCTGCACCTTATGAATATAACTCTAGCTATCCCACATGTGGGAGATACTTCTCATTTGTCTGCGTTCTTGCAAAATAAGTCATTGGAAAACGCAAAACATATATATATTCTTGACGATAATACAGATGAAGAAATACTTAGCAAACTAACAGTATCACCTCCCATAGAACTTATCCGTTCAAAGACTCGACTCTACCCAACAAAAAGTAGAAATAGAATGTTATCTCTTGAAGGAGAGGATATTATCCTCTTTCTCGATAATGATATGGAGGTGCATACTCCAAACTTTCTTGCTCATATTTCTGACTATTTCCAAAAAGATTCAACGCTTGGCGTTCTTTCAGGACAGGTAAAAAGACTTAATGGACTAACCGATTGGTTTTCATATGGAAAATTCTTAAGTCCATTTGATATGAAGCATCTTGACATATGGACGCAGGTTGCTTGGAAATATAGAAAGCAAAAAGAAATATTTGATTGGATTATTGAACAAGCAGGCCATATGAGCTATAACTTTTGGACAAACAATGAAGAGCAGGTAGTTGATTGGGTATATGAGGGATTCTTTGCAGTACGCACTTCACTCTTTACACAATTACATGGTTTTGATGAAGCGTTTAAGATGTTCCATGATGGACCAGATTTTTGTCTACGAACACAGAAAGCTGGGTATAAAGTACTGTGGACGCCATCAATCCAAATCACCCATAAAAAAACAATTAACATCTCAAATGTAGAACGAGATGCAATAATGGACAACGCGACAGCGTATTGGTACAAAAAACATTTTTCAATAAACGAAGATGTCTTTAAACGACTAAAAGACCTGAACTTTACTTCTTAACTCGTTTACTTCACCATATCTATATCTGCTTGTGTGATCGATCTGTCTTTATTAAGGTCAAGATCAAATACATAAAGAGGATTGTCTCCATCTTTTGTTTTCCCGATTGTAGTATTCCAGCATGGTTGACTATTGGTGCATCCAATATGACTTCGTACCATTGTGCGATCTGTTTCATCTGCAAAACCACTTCTGTCTATGTCTCCAATATTTACTGCTGGTGTTGGCACAAGCTTAGTTGAGGGCGCTGTACGGACAAGAAACGACCCAAAGTAACCAAGAAGCCCAAGAACCACAACTGCAATGATTGCTCCTACTAGTATTCCACTTCCTTTTCTTATCATATGTATTAAAGATAATTTATATGCCTTTATTATTGCATAAAATATATACTCTGTCACGTCTTGCTTTGGGGTTTTGATTTTCTCTTTTTTCTATGCTACAGTTAGGGGTATGAAACGTAATAAAAAACTTTTACTACAAGTTGGGGTTCTTCTCTTCGTCTTAGGAGTATTTATATTTGCATTAGAGCAACAAAAGAAATTTGCCACCGTTGACTTCTCAAAAAGGTATTCACAAAACAAAACAATAGAAGTGGCTGGATTTGAAGAGGGAGAACAGTGGCTTGGCAACTATTCATATGACTCACAGAGACTGCTTGAGGGAAAATCAAGTATAACCTTGAGCTCATGGTATGGGAAAGAGAATAGTATTGAGAAGACGCAAGATATTCAAATTCCTCCAGGATATACAAAAGGATACCTCAGTGTGTACGTTGCTGATAAACAAAACCTCTTGTCGCTTGTATCATTTACACTAGAACTTCAAGGAGAAAAAGATCAAAAGAAGGAATACAATTTTACCCAACAGATGAGTACCGGGTGGAATCGTTTAGCTATCGCGGTTCCAGGATGGAAGAAAATTACCAAACGATCATTCACTGTTTTATCAAAACCTGGGACAATTGCAGAAGTAAACCTAGATCGTTTCTGGATAGAGAACACTTCCGTGTACGCATCCGAACTATTTCAAACACAAAGCAAAGCACTGAGCTTACGAACTATTGGGGAGAGAACATATCTTTTTTCAGCTTCCCCAGTTCTTGAAAACTATCAGTTAAGTAACCCATCCTCATTGCGAAGAGGGACCATTACATTTTCGCTGATCCCCGAACATGGAAAAGAAATGAGTTTGTCTCTGAACGGAACCTCAATAAAACTTTCAAATTCCGATATAACTAAATGTTCTTTGCTAAGTAATGATGTGGTATCTTCAAGTAAAACCCTGAAGAAGAACTCTGGAGCAGATAATGTCTATACGTTTTTAAAAGCAGAAATACAGGGCGATAAAATTGCCTATTCACTTTCAAATAATGGTATCGATTTTGAATCATGTGGTACCGTTGCCTTTACAGAGAGAAAACCAGTGCAACTTGGGCTCCAAGGATCGTACCTTTTGGACTCATACTCTGTAGAGTACTAACTTAAATTGGGGCTCTGTGACTTTCTATATAGGGCTATCAGTCTTTAAACAAGATCCTTACATTTTTTACATACTCCAAAGAGAGTTAGTGAATGGTCGACTGTACTAAACCCTAGTCGCTTTTTTATATTCTTTTGAATACGGTCAGTTATACAATCATCTATAAGCTCTATCCCTCCACAGGTCCTGCATACCGCATGATGATGGTGTGGAAGATTGGCAATTTCAAATCGGCTTTCTCCCTCTGCAAAATCGATTCGCTTAATAAGTTGTTTTTCTTCAAATAACTTGACTGCTCGAAACACAGTCGAGCGGTGCACCCGCTTATCTTTCATGAGTTTAATAAGTTGTGTTGCAGATAGGGGGGTTGGTGAATCAACAAAGTGCGAAAAAATAGTAACTCGCTTGTCTGTAGGCTCTATTCCGCTTGTCTGCAACTGAGTCGCATTATCCATGAAAAGCAGTATACAGTATTTACTTATTAATTCAATAATATAATTGCGCTTGTACTCTTGCAATATATGGCCTACTATGGAAGAAAGATGGAGTGACAATTCGAGAGGGGAGGGAATAGTATTGTGTGTATTGTGTGTGTATCTATGACCTATAGTAATGTTAGCATTCTTCTTTTATATCTGCTAGTAGCCTTTACAATTTAATTTAGAGCGTTAGGACAGTATATTTACGGTCTAATGACAGTCCGTTTTTGCTTACCAATGCATGTCTAAACTATAAGATTACCCATAGACTAGGCTCTTATAAACATCATTTAGATTGAATATAGAGTATATTAACAATCTAGATTGCTTATATCAATACTTCATTTATACGAGTTTATATCTGATATTTTTTTAGTGTTTTTAAATCTATCTAACACCATCTGTGTGGTTGTATGGTATAGACACATGGCACTTCATATATTATACTCATGGTCTATGAACCAAAAACAAATTCTTTTCTCAACCCTAGCTGTCGTAGTGCTCTTTGTCGGATTATATGGAGTATATAAACTTATTGGAGGAGGATTAGATGAGACATTAATAGCGAAAATTAAAACAGATCGACCTACAGAACGCACCATGTGGAATAGGGAAGGAGCACATACACTTACCGTATTTAGTGACCACCAATGCCCTGCCTGTAAAGTATTTCATGAATACCTTAGCGGCTTTGAAGCATCTGCCAGTCCAAATATTGCAGTTACCAAAAAGACTGCGTTTGTCTTCCGTTATTTCCCACTCTACCAAATACACGAGAACGCATTCCCACTTGCCTATGCTGCAGAAGCTGCGGCGAGACAAGGAAAATTTGAGGAAGTAACAAAAAGATTCTTTGCCGACCAGGTTAAACTTGAGAGTGTAAAAGACTTAAATCCTTACCTTGCAGAAGTTGCAAAAGACCTAAAACTTGATACAAAAAAATTCCTCGCTGA
>JAPLYR010000015.1 GCA_026395455.1 Candidatus Roizmanbacteria bacterium
ATACAAAGGACATCTCCGTTCTTCAAAACTCTCTTTGAAGGTGGAGTGTGTACTACCTGTTCATTGATGGGAACACACATTGCCCATTTATACCCTTCAACTTTGTTAAATGAAATATCTGCCCCTTGTTCCTTTATGTACTGCTCACCGAGTCTGTTCATTTCATTAGTAGTCATTCCAGCATGTATCTGGGGAACAAGCTTTTTCATCACTTCTTTGAGCTTGATACCACACTCTCGCATGATTTCTATTTCTTCAGGAGTTTTATAAGTAATCATAATATCCTTTAAGAAAAGTAAACCTGACGATAGACAGTTTCGAGTTTGTCAGTAAAGTCATCTTTTGAAAAATTGTTTTTTACAACAAAATCTGCAAATGCGATTGTTGGACCCATATTTGTCCCAATAAGTTCATTGATATCTCTTTGTTCGCCAAATAAATTTCTTCTATATACTCTGTTTGCTGCTCGATGATAGCGAACTTTCTTATCTGCATAGATATTGACAATGAAAATCCGCGTTTTACTCAGGTGTTTTTTTAAGTAGAGATATTCTTCCCATGATCGCATACCATCGATCACAATAACTTCGGATGTTTTGAAAGCCTCTTCTATTTTCTCCATGTTTAGAACTGCAAGTGCTTCTTTTCCCAGTTTTTCTCTGAGTTCTTCACGAGTTTTTTTGTGAACATCTTCAGAATGCTCAAGTCCTTTTTTATCAATATAGTCATTGATGATTTTTCCAAAATGAATGATGGGAAATCCCTTTTCTTTAAAGTAATCACTTGCATCTGTTTTTCCTGCGCCTGGCAATCCAACAAGTGCGATGATTGTCTTTTTTGGTTTCCACTCTATAACTTTATTCTCAACAAGTTGTTTTCCCAATCCTTCTAAAATTTCTTTATTTACTTCTTCAATAGTTGCTGTTCCATCAATATCGATGAGTCTTTTTTCTTTTTCATAATACTCAATAACTGGATCGGTAAATGTATGAAACATGTGAATTCTTTTTTTGATTGCAGGGAGTGTCTCATCATCTCTTTGTTGAGTTCTATTGGTGAGTCTCCAGAGTGCTTCCTTATCAGGAATACGAAGATAAATAACCTTATCAACATTATTTTTGAATTTTTCTACCTGTTTGAGAGTACGAGGAAATCCATCAAGGATATACCCTCTTTTATATTCTGGACGAGAAAGATACCCATTGACTATTTCAATGGTTTTTTCATCAGGCACCAAAGCACCAGAATTAATAGTTTCTTTAATGTAGCGACCGAGTGTTGTCTTTTCTTTTGCTATTTCTCGAAAGATATGACCTGTTGATAAATAAGGAATGTTAAACAGCTTTGAGAGAATATTCCCTTGTGTTGATTTTCCTGACCCTTGTATACCAATAAGTACAAACTTCATAGAAAATTATGATGGACAATCGTAATTAACCTAACTTTTTTCGTTCTTTGTGGGCTACGGTCTTTTTACACTGATTGCAGTATTTCTTCAATTTAAGCGGTTCAGTTGTGTTTACTTTGTTTTTTTGGGAAACATAGTTTTGTTTTCCACATACTTCACAGACAAGTC
>JAPLYR010000020.1 GCA_026395455.1 Candidatus Roizmanbacteria bacterium
AACTATGCGAGTAGTACATTGTGCACCTGGTCCAATCCCAACTTTTACAGCTGCTGCACCACTACTTATCAAGTCAAGAGCACCAGCGGCTGTTGCAACATTTCCTGCAATAAATTCCATTTTGGGAAACTTTGTAGTTAGCTCCTTGAGTACCTTAAACAGATGAATACTGTGCCCATGCGCGATATCAAGAACAATTACATCCGCTCCAGCCTTGATAAGCTCTGCTGTTCTCTCAAAACAGTCTTTTTTTATTCCAATAGCCGCTCCCACCAAACATCCTTCTTTTTTTACTGCTTTTACTTGTTCAACTTCTTGTTCTATCGGTAAAAATCGATGAATAATCCCAATCCCCCCCTCTTTTGCCATAGCAACTGCCATTCTCCACTCCGTAACCGTATCCATGTTTGCAGAAATAATAGGCATTTTGAGCTTTATTTTGGGCGTTAGCTGAGTTGACAGATCAATTGTGGTTCGCGATACTATCTTTGTTTTCTGTGGAATAAGTAATACGTCATCAAAGGTCAATCCTTGTCTCTTTACTTTTGTCATGTGGTGAAAAAAAATTAAATAATAATATTTCGTTCTCGTTCTGGACCAGTTGAAACAATTTTTATACGAACTTTAAGGAATTTTTCAATAAATTTCAAATAAACTTGGCAATTTTTTGGCAGTTTATTGAATTTAGTAATAAGATGAATATCTTCCTTCCATCCGTTAAATGTTTTATATACTGGCTCAACTTTCGCAAGTTCAATGTATCCACAACTGCTATAGGGAATTTTATTTCCATTTAGTTTATAGCCTGTGCATACTTTTATTTTCTTAATTCCCGTTAAAATATCTGTTTTTGTTATTGCAAGACAATTTGCCCCAGTTACTTGACACGCAAATTTGACCGCCTCCAAATCCAACCAACCAATTCTACGTGGACGCCCAGTGGTTGTACCATATTCATGTCCTTGCTCACGAATTGTGTGAGCCACATCATCATCAAATTCAGTGGGAACTGGTCCTTCCCCTACTCTCGTGGTGTATGCCTTTACAACAGCCCAAATCTTATCGATTTTATTAGCTGGTAGCCCACTCCCCGTATTTATACCTCCTGTAATAACATTTGAACCAGTACAGTATGGATATAGTCCCCAGTCAACGTCGAGCATTACTCCATGCGCACCTTCAAATAAGATGTTTTTTTTCTTCTCACTCGCCTGCATGAGAAGTGGAAACGTATCAATAACATAAGGCGCTAAAATTCTTCTATATTCTTTGAATTTCTCTAATTCTTTTTCAACATCAATGGGAGCAACACCAAATAAGGTGAGGATTTTATTTTTTATTCCTGCTTGAAAGCGAAACTTTTCTTCGAAATGAGCTAATGAAAAAAGTTCATACAATCGAATTCCGTTATAGCTTACTTTATCTGCAAATGTTGGACCAATTCCTCGTTTTGTTGTTCCTAGTTTATTTTTTCCTCTTGCATTTTCATATGCTTCATCAAGTGCTTTGTGATAAGGCATGATCAAATGACATCGCGGCGATATAATAAGTTTTTTTGTTACATTCATTCCTTCGTCCTGCAGTTGTTTTATCTCTTTTATCAAAACTTCAGGGTCGATTATGACTCCATTTCCAATTATTCCTATCGTTTTTTTGTTTAAAATTCCTGAAGGCATCAGATGAAAGGGGTATTTTTTTCTTCCAACAATAACGGTGTGTCCTGCATTGTTCCCTCCATGAAATCGCACCGTATAATCAGCTTTCGCTGCAAGAAAATCAACAATTTTTCCCTTTCCCTCGTCCCCCC
>JAPLYR010000076.1 GCA_026395455.1 Candidatus Roizmanbacteria bacterium
AGATTGCAAACCAGCCCGAGAAGTATATAATTATTCTATGCTATACGAACAATTGCAAGACGAACAAATAATCGCCCTTAAGTCAAAAGATACCCTTAAGTTGCAAACCATACGAGGCATTATTGCACTTATTAAGAATAAAGAGATTGAAAAAAAGGCTCCTCTCAATGATGAGGAAGTCCTTGGTGTTATCAAAAAGACTAAAAAAGAACTATTAGAATCTATCGAATCATTCACAAAAGGTGGACGAGCCGACCTTACTGAAGAATCACAAAAACAACTTGATATAGTCAATACTTATCTTCCCCCAGAGTTGACCGATGAAGAACTTAACAAAGCGGTGACTGCTCTTATTGAGGGGAATAAAGAGGCGATTGCAAAAAATCCAAAAGCGATCATTGGAATTTGCATGAAAGAACTCAAAAGTAAGGCAGAGTCTTCCCGCATCATGGCTGCTTTACAAAAATTGCAGTAATCCGTTATGAGAAAAATTGTGTTCTTTATTGTTCTCTTCTTTCTTGTGATCTCTTTGATTCGCAATATTGCAGACTACCAGCGCAACATCTCCTTTTATGACCAAACGAAGAATAATTTTGATAAAGCAACTCTTGAGAATAAAGAACTGAAAGTCCACAAACAGTCGGGGTCTTCTCCTTTTGAGGTAGAGAAAAATCTGAGGAATAAACAGAATCTTCTACGTAAAGATGAAATTATCGTTATAGTCCCTTCTCCTTCCATCATTCCGACTCCTTACGCGCAGCCAACTGACCTCCCGTACAAGCAATGGCTCCGGCTCTTTTTCCAATAATTCTTGGTATAATTGATTAGTTCCAATATACGGGGTAGTGTACGGTTGCACAGGAGGCTCATAATCTCCTAGACCATGGTTCGACTCCTGGCCCCGTAACAAGTTTAGCTTTGAGCTTTTAGCTTTAAGCATTTAGCTATTCTATTCATGAATAATTTTCTTCTTTCAGTCATAATTCCCGTTTTTAACGAGGAAAAAAATATTACCCCCCTTCTTGATCGATTACTCCCTATCTTAAAGGAATATCAATATGAAGTATTATTTGTCAGTGATGGTTCAACAGACAATACTGCTGGTGAGATAAAAAAACACGCAGAAAAAAACACTCAAATTAAGTTTCTTAATTTCTATCGTAATTTTGGTCACCAAATGGCTCTTACTTGTGGGTATCGCTATGCAAAAGGAGATTGTGTCATTACTATTGATGCCGACTTGCAAGACCCACCAGAGATCATTCATGAGATGGTAAGTAAATGGAAAACTGGAGCAAAAGTTGTATATGCAAAACGAAAGACTCGTGATGTCGATTCTTTTTTCAAAAAACAAACTGCAGCATATTTTTATCGTCTCATTAATTTTCTTTCCGAAACTCCTATTCCAGATGAGGTTGGAGACTTTAGATTGCTTGATAAAGAGATTGTTTCATTCTTAAATAATTTGCCAGAACAGTCCCGCTTCTTAAGAGGGCTTGTTGCATGGGGTGGATATCCTGCAGAGTATGTATATTTCAAACGAGAAAAACGCCACACAGGAGAAACTCACTATACATTCTCTCGTATGATGAACTTTGCGATGGATGGGATTATTTCTTTCTCTACTAAGCCGTTACGCCTCGCTTCTTATATGGGTTTTTTATCAGCAGCAGTTGGATTCTTAGGTATTATGTATGCTGTTATCGGTAAAATAGTTCATCCAGTGGGGTGGGTAACAGGTTGGACGGCTCTATTTGTTGGTATTATGTTTGTGGGAGGAGTACAGCTTCTTACTATTGGAATCATTGGCGAATACATCAGTAGAATCTATATTGAAGTACAAAAAAGACCTCAGTATCTCATAAAAGAAATGACCAATCTATGAAAAAAATAGGAATGGTGTTTTTGGGAATAGGATTTGGAATACTCTTCTACGTTGTTTTCTCTTTCTTCTTTCGTCAGCAAGGTATTCTTTCACCTATTGAAGGAGTAACCACAAATACGGTCACACAACAAAATGTAAAAAAGTAAAAAGAAGTATTCTTGATGTCTCCTACTACCCTCCGATGTTGAATTTGAAGAGAGTTCCTACCCCTCCTAAGAAGAGAGTGTCAATAACCTTCAGGATAAGAAATGCTGAAAGGAAAATAACCAACCCTATGACTGCATATCGCAAAGTTCCTTGTGCCTTCTTAAGTTTTTCTGGATTACCAAGCGAAGTAATGTAGTGAAATGCACCCGTTACAAACATGATAAACAAAACAACGATAATGAGTCCAGAAGCAATATTAAGAATATTGCCAAACACTACCTCAAAACATTTGAGTGTTGGAACTCCATCAACCATACAATCACCCCATTCATTTACCGTGGCGGCTGGCGCCTGAGCATATACTGCCAA
>JAPLYR010000084.1 GCA_026395455.1 Candidatus Roizmanbacteria bacterium
AATATCCAAATGTTCTCATAAAAGTAATTGTGAATTAGTAATGAAGAAATAATAGTTCTTTATTCTGAATAATAACTGAATTTACTCATCATTCCCTCCAAAATTTCTTTTTGTTGTGGTGGAGTGTAAATGTATGCCTTGTTAACCTCGCAGGTTAACGGAGGCTAAGATTGCAGTTAGGAATTTGCTAGTTGACCACAAGCAGCTTTAATATCATCTCCCATCGTGACACGGAATGTATTGGATATACCAAATTCTGAAAGGACATCTGCAAATTCATGAATTGATCTAGAAGTGGAGCGACTAAAGGAGACTCCAGGAATAGGATTGTAGGGAATAAGATTTATATGAACAAATTCAATATCTTCACCAATAAGATTGACAAGTTCTTTTGCATGCTCTGGGGTATCATTAACTCCGTTAATAAGAATATATTCATAACTTACTCGTAATTGTGTACGGGTTGCGAATGCCTTTACGGTGGACATAAGCTCTGGTAGGGGATATGTTTTTGCGATGGGCATAAGACTCTCTCGTAGTGTTTGATTTGGCGCATGTAAACTCAGTGCAAGACGTCCTTTATACCCCAACTTCATCAGTTCATATATTTTTGGGGTGATACCACACGTAGAAATGGTGATACGACGAATACCAAACTCCATACAGTGAGGATTATTAAGTGTTCTAATAGCCTCCATGACCTGTTCAAGGTTTAAGAGTGGTTCTCCCATGCCCATAAAAACAACATTAGTAACCACTTGTTTTTGTTTTTTTAAAATGCGTGCAAAATAAAGCACCTGGTCTACAATTTCTCGAGCTGTCAAATTTGCAATAAACCTCATTTTTCCTGTTGCACAGAAAGCACACCCCATTGGACATCCTACCATACAGCTGACACAGACTGTATTACGCTTATCATCATGGCGCATAAGCACAGATTCAAATCTTTTTTCATCGGAAATCCTAGTAAAGACAATTTTTTGGGTTCCTTTGTCTTTTGATTCCAAAATAGTCGATGGAGTAATGGTTGAGAATAGGATGGCACTTTTGAGTTCTTCCCGAAGGGCTTTTGGCCATGTACTCAATTCATCATAGGAAGAAATAAACTCTTTATAGTATGCAAGATTGAATTGGGTGATCCGAAAAGAGGGAAGTGAATGGTCTTTGGCAAATTGGTCAATCATATATGTTTTTAAGCATATAGTATACACTTTCATTAAAGATATAGCCTGAACAATGGATTACTAAGTATGAAATCAAGGAAATATCTAGAAATATAATAAAACTCGTACTTTTTAGTTGTATTTGGTATACTATACCGCAATGAACATAACCATTCTTGGTCATGTCTGTATCGATCATAATAAATCGGAAAGTGCTACGTATATCGCGGCAGGAAGCCCTGCCATGTATATTGCGCGGATCTATAATAAATTTCCCCAAACAAAAACTCAAATCATCGCTCCATTTGGAAGTGACTTTTCTCAGCATATTCACTACAGCTCAATATATCCTCAATTATCACAAGGTGAGAAGACACTTCTATATGAAAACAGATCAGAGGGCAACCTAAGAACGCAGAAGGCTCTTAATAGAGAACATGCACATCCTGTACCTATTGATGAGGGTCTTATTGCTCGTCTTCAGACTTCTGATATCGTTTATTTTGCACCCCTTATCCCAACTTATGGAGTGGACTATATAAAAACTTGTCTTTCCTATGTTCCAAAAAATGCCTTAAAAATTTTACTTCCTCAAGGATATTACAGAGATTTTACAGAAGAGGACGAAGTGATCCAAAGAGCATTTATTGAAGAGGCAGACATTATTCCTCTTTTTGACTTTGCTATTGTATCTGAACAAGATCACCAAGATATGCTTGCTATTATTCATCAATGGGCAAAAGATATTAAAGTCATCATGACCATGGGGGACAAAGGTGCTATGTATGTTGATCGTGTCCATTCATATATTTCTCCAACAAAGGCAGTTCCGGTCAACGACATCATTGATTCGGTAGGTTCAGGAGACATATTTAGTGCATCATTTGGCTATAAATATCGTCTTACTGGGAACATTCATAAGTCATTGGATTTCGCAAATAACATAGCTCGACAGTGTTTATACTTTAAGCCAGATAGCCTGAATATTATTCTTCCTAAGTAGTCTCCCCCTGTTCTGGGAAAATGTATGGTATAATAAAGTCTATTCTAGAGACATATTCACCAAAGAGCTTCATATCGCAAAATAAAGCTTCATTCAACAATTTTCGCTTACAGAACTATACTAGTTTTTCCAACATGATAAGGGGGTGATATATATGGACAAGAACAAATTATTCGTCGGAAGCTTACCTTGGTCAATCACAAGCGATTCTTTGAAGTCATTATTTGCTGAATTTGGTGAAGTCACCGAAGCTATAATCATCAATGATCGTGAAACAGGTAGATCAAAAGGATTCGGATTTGTGACTTTTGCAAGCCCAGAAGCTGCTCAAAAAGCACTCGAATTAAACGGAAAAGAAATCGAAGGTAGAACAATCGTTGTAAACGTTGCAAAACCAAGAGAAGAACGAACAGGTGGAGGAGAAAGATTTAGAAGAGACGACAGAAGAAGCTACTAAGCTATTCTTTACTCAATATCCGTTGTGCGGAGCTGCAAAGCCTCGTACAACGGCTTGGGGAATTACTTCGATACACTGCGTAGGATAGAGCTTACTAAGGAAAGAACTAAACTAAAAAATAAAGCTGACCAAAATCCATTTACATGGAATCCTGGGACAAATGTGGCAACGAGATAAACCATAAAAGCATTAATAACAAGAGTAAAGAGACCTAAAGTGAGAATTGTTGCAGGAAGCGTAAGAATAAATAATATTGGTTTTAAAAATGTATTCACAACTCCAAGTACAACTGAAACAATAATAGCCGTCATAAATGTATCAACATTTACTCCAGGAAGCACATGAGCCGTAATATAGACTGCGAGACCATTTATTAGTATATTGATGAGTATTCCCATATACATCAATTATACAACTCTCTGTACAAGGTACACATGAGAGATCTTATGCAAGGTATTTTTTAGATACGCCAGCTAGAAGATATGCAAGAAGTTTTGTAAGACTTATTGATGCTCCACAAATAACCTCATCCGCTCCTCCATAATACAGAAAAATATCATCTCCTCTTTGTACGCATCCGCATGGAAACACAACATTATCTACGATGCCTTTTTTTTCAAATAGAGTCTCCGGTTCAAGAAGGGGATAGATTGTCTGGGAGAGCACCTTTGTAACATCTTTTAAGTCAAGAAGAAGTGCTCCAAGACGATAGTTTTTATCGATACTACTGATTCCATGATAGAAAGCAAGCCATCCTTGAGGCGTTTTTATAGGGGGAGTATTAATTCCAATCTTCACACCATCCCAACTCCCAGTTCTGGGAACAATATAACCTTGTTGTCCCAGGAATGCATTATTCTCAAATAGCAGATTATCGACAGAATCAATAATGATATTTGGTTCAATTCGATGAAAAAAAACATATTTCCCATCTATTTTTTCTGGGAAAAGAACTCCATCTTTATCCATCACATTTGGTGGAGAAATAATTTTTGGTTCCGCCCAAAGAGAAAATTTTCGTTGTAAAAAATTATCCACTGTTATTGATGTCATTGCAAGACGAGCAAGCTCGCCGTCGTAGGCGGTATAACACATATAGAGCATATCATCAATCCTCGTAATACGTGGATCCTCACATCCACCTGGAAGTCCATCTCTTTTTGGCTTTTCATATACACTTCGGAAAGGATAAATAGGTGTTTCAAGTCGTTCATCAATACATTGTCCATCCGAACTTATTGCAAGTCCCAAATAAGAAAGATTATTTTGAGACATTGTTCGATAAATAAGATATGTTGTGTTATTAATCTCAATAGCTGCAGGATTAAATACAGCTTTACTTTCCCATTCATGTTCTGGATCGGGAAGAAGAAGTGGATTATTGGGAAATTTTTTACACTTTAATGTATATGGAGTGTTTATTTCAAATTGAGAGATAAACTCATTTAACTCAATAGTTGCAAGCGCACAAAACGTATCAGCGCCCCCATAGTAAATCTTTACAGTGTTATCCTCTATAAGAGCACCTTCTGGAAATACAATATTAGGAACTGTGCCATTCAATTCATAATCTGCACCGGGAATAAGAAGTGCCTTTTCAACACGGCCAGCAATTTTTTTTGGGTCTTTTAAATCAAGAAGAACAGCTTCTATACGAAATTCCTTACTTACATTTTCACTCAGATAATGTTTTATATATGAGTAAATAAGAATCCAGCCATGCTTTGTTTTTATAGGAGTAGCACCGATTTCTACCTGGTCGCTATTTACTCGTTTTAGATATACTAGATGTTTGTCTACATTTTTATACCAATCATTCCAAAATAATGGGTCCCACAGTGTTTCAATCTTTTCAAATTGAGCTATCCCAATAGAACTTGGAGGATTATCAGTATTAACAGAGAGAAGTACGGTATAGAGATTATTTATCTTTTCAGGAAACAATGTCATCGCCTTTGCATTAAATGGAGTAATGAGGTGTTTTTCAGATATTGTTTTTAGGTCGTTGGAAATAGCTAAACCAACTCTTATTCCTCGCGCATTGGGAGGATGGTTACCCAGTGCCGTATAAAATATAAAATATTTTCCATCAATTTTTGTGATGCGAGGATCTTCACATCCATACGTTTCCCATATATTTTCCGGTTCGATAAACTTTATTCTATTTTGAAAATGAATACCATCCGTACTCTCAGCTTTTCCAATAACAGAAAGTCTTAATTTTTTTTTATTTATGATTTGTTCATCCCCAATAGCTCGATACAACAAATGATACGTATTATCATCTTTTAAGATAGATCCATTAAACGTAGCATAATTTTCCCACGTGTGACTTGCCTCAGGTTTGAGTATGGGATTTTCTAAACATCGTTGCACTGTCATTATTAATATACTATCTCTTTAATTTGTATATTGTGAAGATGTACAGGTTGAGAGGACTTTAATTCTCGTAAAAAAGTATCCAGTTTTGCGGTTGCCACACACACAACTGAATCTGCTCCACCGTAATAGACCATTATTTCATCTTTGACGAGAACTGCTCCACATGGATACGCAATTCCCGGTTTGAATCCTTCATTTTCATATGATTCTGTTGGTTGTAGAATAGGGGAGTCAGTGCGATATAATACTTTTTCTGGTCTTTTTAAATCTAAGAGCATTGCACCAATATGGTACTTACTTGCGTCACGATCGTCAACACCATAATAAATAAGTAACCAGCCATCCTTTGTCTTAATAGGAGGTGCTCCTGCTCCTATTTTTCTACTATCCCATTTATCTTTACGTATTTTAATTTCAAATTGACCTTTCAACCATCCTGTTGTTCCATTGAAATTTAAAGTATCTACATAGTCAATCAAAATATTGGGAAAAATACGGTGAAAGAAAACAAACTTTCCATCGATTTTTTCTGGGAGGAGACAACCACTCTTATCAATAACTCCAGGTCGAGAGATAAGTATTGGTTTTGACCAGTTCCATCGTTGTGCAAGAAAGTCAGTGAGTGATATCGATGTGAGAGCTAGACGAATTGAACTCCACCCATTGAAAGCCACATAAGTCATATAAACTCTGTCTCCCAGGAGAGTGACGCGTGGATCCTCACACCCTCCATAACCTCCACCAGACATTAAATCTGGATTTACCTTTCCTGTATAGTTGTTTTCAAAATCCATGCGAGGCGTATAAATAGGTTGATCTAATCGTGTATTAATAGCTACACCATCCTTACTTGCTGCATATCCAACTGTAGAAATATAGTCATATCCTTGGGCGCGATACAGAATATGTACCTTGTTCCCGGCGTAAACTGCTGCTGGATTCATGGTGTTAAATGCTTCCCAATCATTTTCTGCCTGAGGACTAATGATAGGGTTTGCAATATGTTTTTCAAGTTGTAACCCTTTTTTCTTGATGGAATTTGGATCGTAAAGAAATCCCGAAAGAGTAACAGAGTAGACTGCAGATTTATCTACATACCAGTACATAATGATTTTTTCATCAAGGAAAATAGAGCCAATAGGAAAAGCTGTTTTATTCATCCAAATATCTTTGTGCTTCCACAGAGGCTCCGTTGTATTCCACAGCAAAACACTTGGATTTTGCTTATCAAAAAGTGCAACATGTGCAGAATAATAGAGAATTCCTTGGGTAATAGTCTTTTCAAAGTAAAGGAGAAGAATTCCTTCTTTTCGTACGAATACAGCGCCTACTTCTATGGGGCGCGCATGTACAATAAGCGCTCGCTCATATGCTTCCCATTTTTTTCCGTCTAGTGATGTTGCAAAGTGAATACTTCGATCTCCAAAATATGCCATCTGCAGTTTTTTTGCACTTTTTTTTATATGACGAATTACGGTTAAATGGGGGAATTGTTCAACTTCCTGAGGTACTATACATTTCTCTTTTGATGGAGAAAAGGAAACACCGTCCTCACTTATAAACGATTGTAATGCCTCATTCCTTTTTTGAACAAAAATAATCTTTTTCTTTTCTTGGAGAATAATGATCGGTTCAATGTATTCTGATTTCAGATTATCAGTAAAATAGCCGACATGCTTTAACTTATTTTTTTTTAAGGGGCTCATATAAAAAAAGATACGACAAAATAATAGCCGTATTTTTATAGTATCATTTTTGAGGAAGGAATATCAAGTGCGATATTAGTTTTTTTCTTGCTTACCGCAATGCGTTTGCAATATGATATGACATAAGATATGAAATCAAAGATTCAGCTCCTTGATCTCCATTTACTCCATTTTTATTTAAGCCGTCATGACAGCCAAATGTTGTTTTATCATATAATGGGAGTCCTGATGTGTTCTCACCCAAAAACCATTCAAAGCATTGTCTTACAAACTTTTTATATTCTTCATTGCCAGTAAGTTTATATGCTTGATTAAGTACGAGTATCATTGAGGCAGGATCTTCCGGTTGTTGATCGAACATACTTCTTATTTTATTTTTTTCATACCAGTGTGCATTTCCGATGGGGACGTATTTATCATCTATATATGTGATACCAATAAGAAATCTGAGAGTTTTTTCACCGACTTCACTATATGTATTATCGCTTATCAGTTCGCTCGCAATTAACAGACTCTCAGGTAGTATTCCATTATTGTATGTAAATTTATTTTCAAACCAAACCCAGGATTTATCAGAATTTTTTTGAAATGAATGAATAAGATTGTCTGCGTATTTTTTAATTGTTTCCAGTAGTTCTTTTTGAAGGGAGGGAATCTTTTTTTGAGCAAGTGCAAAAGCCTTTATAGCAAAAGCTTGGGCGCGTAAATGGGTAAAGGTTCGACTTTGTTTAAATGAGATGAGAAATAATTTTTCTGCCTCTGTTCTTAATGGGAGTGAAAGAGATGTGTTTATTATGACTTCTGCAAGCGCCCATAAAACGCGTCCTTGAACATCTTCCAAATTTTCATTTGTATTTTGTTTTGAAGGAACTTTCCCCTCAAAATCAATATAATTAACAAAAATTCCATTAGCCTGAAGACATTTTTTAACAAAATCAAAATAAATAGAAATGAGACCTACCAATTCCTTTTTATTATCATTTTGTATCAACCATGAACACACAATAAGCGCACGTGCATTATCATCTAAGGTATAGCCAAAATCCACATTAGGGGTGGTTCCTGAGGCAAATTGGAACATACCAAACTCATCTGTCATTCTTATAAGGTGGTCCAATTTGAGGGGAGGGATCATAAGTTGAGTAATTCAATATATTTTTCTGCTACATTACTCCACAGCATATAACGAGTTTTATTGTATGCATTCAAATGCATTTGCTCTAATCTTTTTTTATCACTGAGTAAGTCTAATAACGCCTCTGAAATTGCAGGAGAATCTTTAATAGGGACCAATCTTCCAATATCACTTGTAACCACTTCTTTTGCTTGAGCAAACTGAGTGCTGATAACTGCTCGACCCGCACCAAGAGCATAAGAGAGTGTGCCACTTACTGCCTGATTAGGATTGGTTGAAGAAGATATATAAAGATCTGTTGCTTTTAAAAATCCAAATAGGTTTGGCAAACTTAAATATTGATCATAAAACTTTACATGTTTTTGTAATCCTAATTTTTTGACAAGTTTTATCAGTTCTATACGGTATTCCTCACCTTCATTTCTTCGAATAACGGGATGGGTTTCACCTAAGACAAGATAAAGAATGGAAGGGTTTTTTTTGATAACTTCTGGAAGTGCATTTATCACATATTCAATACCTTTTCCACGACTCAAAAGTCCAAAGGTTGTTACAACAGTGCGTTTTTGCAATTCAAGTTTTGCTTTATATTTTTTTTGTAAAGCAAATTCAGTGGGATGAATGCCGTGTGGGATAACAAATACTTTACCTATACTTTCAGGATATATCTGTTCCACCATTTCTTTTGAACGTTCTGTCAGAACAACCAATGTGTTTGCACGTTTAACAATTGCCTCCGTTACAGCCTTCATTTTTGGGAGAGGGAACGGGAGGATTGTATGGAGAGTTACAAGAATTGGTTTTTTACATTGCTGCATAAAATACAATATCTTATTGCCTTCAGTGCCACCAAAGATGCCATATTCATGTTGCACAATTGCAGCAGAAATATTTACATCTTCATTTACGATTTTCGCGAGTTTAATATATGCTTTTTTACTGTTTTGATCAATTTCCCATTCAACCTCTTTTGGATACTTATACGTATCAAGAGGTGTCAAATTAAATGCTGCCACCTTACATTGAATACGTTCTTCAAGAAATTTTGCACAGAAAGTGAGTAAATCCTGGGTAAATGTTGCTATTCCGCATTCACGAGGGGGATAGGTGCTTAAAAAGATTATCGTACGCTTACTTTGTGCTGGTTTGATAGCCTTAAGTATACTCTTATTTTGATCAGAATGATGAAGGAATACTAGTCTAGGTGTGGGTCGTCGCAGACAAATTTTTCTTTATCAACTCCATATTCTGAATGACATTGCTCTTTTGCGTGTTTACATGCGTAGGGAATACCTAAACAGTCACGTGTTTCGGAACACATCGTTGTTCTATATCCAACTTGTTCAGCCTTCCAACCAAAACATTGGCAAATCATGGTTGTTTTTGCGTCAAGTGGTCTGATTTTCCGATAGGTTTTAGGAAATAAAAATATAAAAAGGATAAGGAGTGCGATAAAAATAATATTGCCAAAAAATTTCTTTATAAACTGTACTTTCTTTCTTTTAACTAAAAGGACAATAAAAAAAATAATAACTAATAGGATTGGAATGACTGCAAATATTAAAACCAATTCAAGATCAAATGGGGAAGGATAGGGAGATAACATGGGACACAAATCTCCACCTACAGCTGACGGGTCAACGGGGGATGTATGCATTTGTGATTAATAGTAGCAGATTAAACGGAGGAATAACACAAAGTGGGTGACTGACGGGAGTTGAACCCGCAACATTCGCCTCCACAGGGCGACGCTCTAACCAGGTTGAGCTACAGCCACCAATAGATGTATATTATACAGCCTAGTCGAGTATTCTGAAACTGATATTATCTTGTAACTTATTTGTAAAGCAGGTATTATAAGGCAGACATGAAACTAAAACAGATAGAGGAAATAGCAACGCGACAAGTGCCTATTTGGCAGCCAGCCCTCTTAGTTTCACTTCTTTTAGCTGGCTACATAGTTGTTCCTCTTATTTCCAAAAAGTCTTCCACTCCTCAAAAGACTGTATCTTCAGGTTCTACTTTGGGAGTTAATACGATCAAAGATCAGTTGAATAACGGGATACATAATGTCGTGAAACCAGCAACAGATGAGATACAGAAACAGGCAGGAGTGGTTCTTGGCATAGCTCAACAAACAGTGCAACAGACGGTACAAGATGTCGCGTCAAAATCAGCAGAACAAGCAAAAGAGTTTGTATTCGATAATACATTTGGAAAAGTTCTTCAAAACATCAATACTCTTCCTTCTGACCAACAAGACCTCATAAAAAAAGCAATTTGCAAATAACAAGTCATTTTGGTATCTTTATACCACTATGGAAATAAAATATCTTGCTCACTCGTCCTTTCTCATCAAAACAAAAGATGCAAAGGTTGTTATGGATCCATTTGATCCAAAATTTGTCGGGCTGAAATTTTCAAAACAGGAAGCAGACGTTGTAACCATTTCACATGCACACAAAGATCATTCTTATACAGAGCTTATTGAAGGTACACCATTAATCCTTACATGGCCTGGTCAATTTGAAAAAAAAGGAGTTCGCATTTGGGGATATAGTTCATTTCACGATAAGGTAGAGGGGAAAGAAAGAGGAGAAAATGTAATGTATAAGTTTGAATCAGAAGGAGTTTCAATTCTTCACTGTGGTGACTTGGGAGCTGTTCCTTCTGATGTTCAAATCGATGAAATTGGAGATGTTGACATCCTCCTTGTTCCAGTGGGAGGGAAGTATGCACTCACAGCTG
>JAPLYR010000126.1:0-4052 GCA_026395455.1 Candidatus Roizmanbacteria bacterium
AAATAAGATAAGAAAAAATAATTCCAAGAAGTCCACCCATGACTGATAACAGCACAGAAGCAACAAGAAACTGATAGAGAATATCTTTTTTTTGTGCGCCAAGGGCACGACGGATTCCAATTTCTCGAATACGCTCAGACACAGTGATATACATGACATTCATAATACCAATACCGCCAACAACTAATGATATTGCTGCAATTGAAACAAGAATAACATTTATGACATTAAAAATAGAGTTAACACTACTCATAATTTCTCCTTGATCCATGACTGAAAATTGTTTTTCTTCATATCTTTTTAGAAGAGCACTTTGTATATTTATCTTGAGCTCAGGAATAGCCTCTTTTGTTTTTGCTTTAATATAAAGTGCATAATATTTTTTATCTGGGTTGAATGCGCTGATTGCAGTACCTGGGATAAACACAAGTGCATCCATATCTTGCCCTCCCATACCCCCTCCTCCCTTTGACTTATAGACACCAATAACTTTGAATATTTGCCCTTCTATTGTGATTGATTCTCCTATTGCTGCTGAGCTTTGTTTAAAAAGTTTAACAGCCATTTTTGCGCTAATAACAATTCCCTTGTATCGTTTATCAACATCTTTATGTTCAATCAATCTTCCTTCTTCAGCCTTTAGATTCATGACAATATTTATTTCTTCAGTTGAAGCTGCAATTTCTCCTATTTCAGATTTACCATTGGCTTCAATTTCGATACCTGGCTTGGAAAATACAGGTGCCACAACTTCTGCCCCCTGCACTTTTTTTACTTTTTGTATATCTTTTTCATCAAATTTAATTCCTCCTACCATACCTGATCCAGAAGTTATGGCTTTCTTATTCCCAGGGATAACATAAATCAAGTTGGCACCTAAACTATCAAATTGATTTGAAATATACTTTTTTAATCCAAGTCCAAGCGCCATTAAAAGAACCACTGCCATGACTCCGATAAGAATGCCAAGAGAAGTAAGGATGGTTCTTCCTTTATTGCGAGAAAAATCAATTAACGCTGAGCGGAGAAGAAATGATATATAGTTCATTTGATAATTTCGCCATCGCGAATTTCTATAGTTCGTTTTGTTTGTTCTGCTACGGCTCGATCATGAGTAACTATTACAATAGTGATACCTTCTTCCTTATTAAGCTCTTTAAGAAGTTTGAGAATCTCTGCTCCACTTTTTGTATCAAGATTTCCAGTTGGCTCATCTGCAAGTATGAGGTTTGGTTCCATTATAAGTGAGCGGGCTATGGCAACGCGTTGTTGTTGTCCGCCTGATATTTTATTTGGATATGAGTTTTCTTTCCCCCCTATTCCAAATCTCTCCATAAGATAGTGTGCTTTTTCTACTGGGTTATATGTAAGTTTTTTTCTTGTATAAATTGTTGGGAGGAGAATATTTTCGAGTATTGTCAATTTATTTATAAGATTAAACTGTTGGAATACAAATCCAACAAATTCATTTCGAAGCATTGATAGTTTATCGTCTGGAATTTTTGAGATATCTTTCCCTTGAATGAAAATATTTCCTCTCGTAGGTTTATCAAGAAGACCAATGATATGCATGAGCGTTGACTTTCCACTTCCTGAAGGTCCGATAATCGCAGTTAGCTCCCCTTCTGAAATTGTTGTGTTGATATCTTTCAATGCTTGAAACAGAACATCACCCATCATATATTCTTTCCACACATGATCTATTCGAATAATTTCTTTCATAGTATTACAAAGAAATAGAAATAGTATCTCCTTCTTCTAGACCCTTTTTAATCTCATAAAAACTATCAATTTCTGGACCAACAGTAATGTATGTTTTTTCACTTTTTCCATTACTTATTTTTGTTACATATTTTCCTTTTGTATCGCTTTTTACATAGTTTGATGGTATCGATACAACATTACTTTTTTCACTTAAGGTAAAATTAACATCTCCTGTCATTCCATAGCGATATTGAGTAAGCGTGTTGGAACTAATGCGCATTCTTCCCTCATACACCGTTCCTGTTTCTCCTGATTTTGGCGTATATGAAATATAATAAAGTTCTCCATCTTTGTTTTGATCTGGGAATGCGTCAAATGTCATTTCTCCTTTCATTCCATCTGATAGTTTTGTTATTTCAGTTTGATCTGCTGTGAATGCAAAATAGACGGTTTCTGGATTAATAATCTCAAACTCAGCTTGAGATGGGGTTATATTTAGTCCGGCATATTTTGCATCTGCACGAGTGACGAGACCTGCAATAGGAGTAAACAAATTACTATACTCAATTGAAAGATTTGTGATCTCAACATCTAACACTGAACTGTTTAGTCCGTATTGCGCATTTTCAAGTAGTCTTTTCATTTTGTCTCCTAAATCGAGATCATTGGTTGGTTGATCACCTATTCGTTGGTTATCACTCCCTGTTTGGTCAAACGAATTTCGAGTTTGTGCATATGTAAGAAGGCTTTTTTCTAATCGTTTTTTTACCTCTCTTTGATCAAGTGTTGCGACTGTTTGATATTTTTTTACAGTATCTCCAACTTTTGCTCCAACCCATGCAAGGCGACCAGACGTCTGAAAACGAAGGACTACATGTTCATCAGCTTCAATTTGACCAGAAAGTGAAAGAGTTTCTTTTAGATCCTGTCGTTTGATGATGTAAGTACTCTCCTTCTCTTTTTTTGCTTGTGCAGTCCTTTGTTGACTAAGATAGAAACCAACTCCAATTACAATAATAAGAACTACATACCATCTTTTTTTTAGGAACCCAAAAATATTTTTGTGCAGATTTGCCATACCTATCATTAAAATTAATAATTATGATCCGATTTTCTTTAGAATTGGATTAATTTGTTTCAATTCTTCATTCGTCACAGAGCTTCATGACTTCCAACATTTTTTCGACTTTTTTCTTTCCAATTGGAGTCAATGAAATACAATGTTCTCTTTCATCCCCTTCTTTGCTTACTTTTTTAATTAATCCATCAGACTCCATCGCTGTTATTTTTTCAGAAAGGGATGATAATTTAGAATACAGGATTTTTGCGAGTTGCGAAAGGGTATATTCTTGTTTTTGAAGCAGATGTAGTATTGCTGCAGAGAGCATAAGATCTTTATTCGCCTCCTTATAATGACCTTTAACTCTTCGGCCAATAAAATAGAGAGTAAACAAGAAATCTATCCGAATATCATCCATAGATATATGTTACGGTAACCGAAGCATGTTGTCAAGCGCTAATCGCCATTTAAAGGAAGGGTAACCACTCCGAAATTGGCATTACATTTGCTCCTAAAAAGTTCCATGTATACATATAAATCCCAAAAACTAAAACTCCTCCAACTAGAAGCGCCTTTTTAGAGGTGAGAATATGTTCAAAAGCAATCGCAGCAAGTGGCCAGAGTGGCAAACTATATCTACTAATATCTCTATGTTGAACGCACAAAGTTGCCGTTAGAAAAACCAAAGTAAAGTAAAAAAAACTTCTCTGTTTTGATTTCCACAAAACTAGTGCTGTTGAGATATATAGAGCAAAATAAAATAAGATGTCTTCAAGCCATGCTGTTCCTACCCATGGTGCAGATGAATCAAATACTGCATACGGAAAGAGAAGATGGATATTGTCTCCTGAATGAAAGTAGGCAAAGAAGTCACTATATTGTATATAGTAGATACCAAAAACAGCAAGTAGCCCAAGGGGTATAAGCAATAAGAAAAACCATTGCATATTGAACTGCTTTTTTTCATGAGAAGAAGATTGAGAAATAATAAACGGTTCAAAGAGTGTTAAAAAGTATGCCGGAAAAAGAAGAATTCCTGGCGTTTTAGTCATTGTTGCTAAACCTCCAAGAAGTCCTGCAAGTAGATAATTTTTCTTCTCAAAAAAGAATAAAGAAGAAATGATAAGAAGAAGGAACAAAGGCTCCGGTGATCCAACAGATCGTACAACGAGTAACCGTGGCAAAAAAAGAAAAAGAGTAGTAAGTAGTAATGGATGTTTTGTGAGATTTAACTTTTTAAGCATGTAGTAAAAAAACCACGAAAGTGCAATACTACTTAAGATTGTTA
>JAPLYR010000126.1:4075-10866 GCA_026395455.1 Candidatus Roizmanbacteria bacterium
GAATAGTAGAGTGGGTTATGTGGAAGTGTTGGTTCCCTATCGATTTGTTTAAATGCCACCGGATTATACGCAGTTTTTGCAGGAATAATATACAAAGGTCCATCAAAGTGTTTATAAATAGTAGAAAATTGACCTTTCGAAATAAAGGGTGCCCAGGCAATAACCGTGCTTGTTAAAACGACCAAAAGTAAGGTACAATAAGGTATTATGCGATTAGACATACTACTTATTATACTAGGTGGTTTATTTTTGCGCTTGTATCGATTGCAAGACTTTTATATGTTTCTTGCCGATCAAGGGAGAGATGCAGTTATTATTCGTCGCATCATTACTTTTCAAAAATTTCCCCTCATTGGTCCCCCTTCCTCAATTGGTGAAGTCTTTCTTGGTCCCTTTTATTACTATTTAGTTGCTCCTTTTTTATGGATATTTCAGTCAAATCCAATTGGTCTCGCTATTGGTGTGGCGCTTCTGAGTATGATTGCGACAACAGCAATCTATTTTATTGTGAGCAAGATTGTATCCAAAAAAACTGCTTTTCTTTTTTCCATTTTTATTGCTTTTTCTGCACTCTTTGTTGACATAGGTCGATTTTCATGGAATCCTAATTTGCTTCCCTATTTTTCATTCATAACCATCAGTTTATTTTTTCTTGCACTTCATGGAAAAAGAAAACTGCTCTACACCTTTATGTTTGGGATACTGTTTGGTCTTTCTTTTCAATTGCACCACCTTGCAGCACTTCTGGTTGTCCCAGTTGCATTGTATTTTTTTGTTTTCCTTTTT
Organism: Candidatus Roizmanbacteria bacterium; assembly: GCA_026395455.1. Taxonomy (GTDB): domain Bacteria; phylum Patescibacteriota; class Microgenomatia; order UBA1406; family GWC2-37-13; genus JAKBEU01. Next base: position 4,862 of record JAPLYR010000126.1, read on the forward strand.
CGAAAAAAAGACTGGTCTGCACTCAAAGTCCCCCTCATTTCACTGGTAGGATTCATTATGACATTGGCTCCTTTTATAGTGTTTGAACTTCGTCACAACTTCATTAACATGCATAATCTTTTTTCACTATTTTCGAAACAAAATATTGTTTCATCGGGGTCGTTTATAAGTCGTCTTGCAGATGTAACCTCTGCTATTATTCCCTTTGCTCTCCATATACCTATGCCTCTTTTTGCTTCATCTATAGTCGTATCAGTTGTTATTCTCATTTCCCTCATACTAATACGAAAAAAAGAAAATCCATTTGTCACCTTCCAGTTAATTGCATTTGTGAGTTTGCTCATCGCTTTAAGTAGAGTAAATGCACAAGCTATTCCACATTACTTTCACATTGTATACATGTGCTTTTATTTTCTTTTAGCTTATATACTCTCAACCCTCTTTCATTCAAAACTAAAGGTGGTGGGGATTATTATTACTCTTGTGTTTGTTGTTATTCAAGCTCAATCATATTCTTTTTTCTGGAAGCCCTCATCTCGACAGTATGAATTGCCAGAACGCATTGGAAAAGAGATTGCATTAAAAACGCAGGGTGAACGAATCAACTTAACGACATATCCTGTTGAGTTCACTTCTCGTGACTGTTATCAATATTACATAGAGATAAATGGTGGAAATGTTATTGATGGTTCCAGCAATGAAATTGCACAAACCTTTTTTGTACTATGTGATAAAAAACCCTGTAGAATAATAGATTCTGATTCTTGGAATATCCAAATGTTTGGCAAAGCAAAAATTGATACAATGTGGGAGAAGGATGGAGTCACTATTTATAAGCTTATACATCAATAATATATGCATAGCGTTTCACTCATAATTCCCTGCTATAACGAAGAACTCAATATCCAAAAGGGAGTTCTTGATAAAATTGGAAATTATGTTCATCACGTTCCTTCAATAAAGGAAGTAATTATCTCTGACGATGGATCTACAGATAATACAAAAGAGCTCATAAAGAGAGAGTATCTCACAGAGTATCCATTGTTTAGACTTTTGGAAAATGAACATAAAGGAAAAGCTCAGACTCTTATTTCGGCAATACTTTCTGCAAAGGGTGACTATGTACTCTTTACTGATATCGACTTAGCAACTCCAATAGAGGAAGTGGAAAAAATGCTCATGGAAATTGAAAAAAATACAGACATTGTTATTGGATCAAGAAATAATACACGTGCAGGTGCCCCACTTACGCGAAAAATAATGGCGGTAGGATTTATCTTTATTCGCAATTTTATTATTGGACTTAAAAATATTAAAGATACTCAATGTGGGTTCAAAGCATTCCGTACAGAAGCAGCAAAAAAAATTATAAGCTCCTTAGTTGTATTTAAAAATACACAAGGTGTTGAAGGTTCATCAGTTTCTGCCGGATTTGATTTGGAGTTTCTTTTTCTTGCAACAAAACTGGGATATTCTATAACTGAAATTCCTGTGGTTTGGAAGCATGTTGAAACAAAAAATGTGAATTTCATTACAGACACATTAGAGACATTACAGGATATTTTCAGTATAAAATACTATGACATTACCGGCGCGTACAAAACATAGTGTCTTAATCATTACACTTCTACTTGGGATACTAAGTGCTTTTATTATCTTTTATCGATTTACCAGTATTCCAAAAACGCTTACCTTCGATGAAATTGAGTTTGCCAAACTAGCACTTTCCCTTGATAACCATTCATACATTCCCTATAGTCCACTTGCGACGGGGCATTCAACACTTTATTTTTATATTCTCTTATTCTCGCTTAAAGTATTTGGGATTAATTCTTTTGGACTGCGATTTCCAGCTGCATTATTTGGGCTCGCCTCAGTTTTGGTATTATTTTTTGTTTTAAGAAGGGTGGTGCAAAAAATGGAGATTCCTCATTCCCATTCACCCTTTCTTCATAATTTTTTGCCTGTTGTTGGCACATTCCTTTTTGCAACTACGCGTTGGTATTTTAATTTTACACGGTTTGGATTTGAGGCAACATTTGTATTGCTTCTAGAACTTATAAGTCTTCTATTTTTACTAATATATCTAGATCATAAACAAAAAAAATGGCTTATTCCTTCAGGTATTTTTGCGGGCTTAGCATACAATTCATATCAGCCAGGAAGATTATTTTTTATCATTCCACTCATTTTTTTATTCCTATTTATTTTGGAAAGAAAACAACATAGATTGGATTTTTCCTTTTTCACCAAATATACGGTGACAACATTTCTTTCTTTTCTGATTCCATTTATAGTTCTCATCACTCCACTTTCCTTATATCTGTCTCAGAATAAAGACGTTCGGGTAAATCAACTTATGTATCCAACAAATACTGAGTTAACGCTTGGAGAAAAGTTTCAGTTTTTTGGGAGAAATGTGGCATCGACAGCTCTTATGTTTTCTGTGAAGGGAGATGTAAATGGAAGGCATAATTATCCCAATAAAGCAGCACTTAACCCACTTATGTCTCTCCTTTTTATGAGCGGATTACTGTTGGCATTATGGAAAATAAAACAGAAGATGAATCAATTATTTGTTATTTATTTTTTCCTTGCAATCTCCCCCACACTTCTCACCTATCCATGGGAAAATCCCAATATGTTGCGTACCATTACCTGTTTGCCCTCTCTTATTTATTTTTGTATGTTTGCAATTGCACATATTTATATCATGTCAGAAAAGAGATTTCATATTTATTACAAAATACTTGTCATTGGGATATTTATAGGAATTATTGTTTCTGCAGTCTATGATGCTAGAACATATTTTATGTTTCAAGCTCCTGTATTTAAAGAAGCATTTGAAGCTCAGATGCCGTTATCGTATTACATAAATAATCCAGATGCAAAAGTTAAAAAATAATATTTTTTTATCTGGTGGACTTCTTTTCTGTACCCTTTTGTATTTTGTTTGGGTATTATTCCAAAATAGACAGATATTATTTCGTCCATTTAATGCGCAAGATGCTGAAATAAAATATAGCCAATCACAGTGGCAGCAATCTCAGAATATTTCAGAGGATAAGGTTCTTGATGAGTGGGCAATACAAAATGGATTTACTGGTTGGAAAAATTATAAAGATGAAACTCCTTCTACTACCCAAATTGAATTACAAAGAAAAGAAATTATAAAAGAAATTCAAAATAAGGGAGTTTCTGATAGTTTTCTCTATAGCTATGTGGGATATAAATATAAATGGTGAAAACCCAAGTTTGTTGAATCCTGAACACCCTCCACTGGCTAAGTATCTTATTGGGTATTCGATACAAACGTTTGGTAACGAGCATATGGTTGGGATTGGGATAGCGCTACTTTCATTAGTATTAGTCGGTGTAATATCTTTTCAATTATATGGCTCACTGTTATTTTCTTCGTTTGCAGTACTACTCACTACATTATTTCCACTCTTTACCGATCAGTTAATCAACGGTCCACAACTTGAACTCTATCAATTATTTTTCTTTCTACTGACCACTTACTTTCTTCTCCTTCTCATTCAGAAGAAAAAAATGGTATTCGCAGTTGGAGTTGGAATATCTTTTGGGTTGTTGTTATCAACAAAAACACTCCTTCCATTCCTTTTACTTTTTAGCGCATGGTTTGTTATTTCGTTATGGAAAAAATGGAAAGAATTATTCCTTATATTTTTACTTGGGGCAATAACATTCTCTCTCACTTACTTTTCCTTCTTTATGCACGGTGGAACATTAAGAACTTTTTTGGGGCTTCAAAAATATATCGTCACCTATTATGGACACTCTGGTATTCCCTATCTAGAATTTTTGGGAAATGATTTGCGACTTATATTTACAGGTAGTTGGAAATTTTGGGATACCAATCGGACAGTCTCTACTTATTCTGAATGGAATCTTTTGTGGCCAATTATATTTCTTGTAGGAATATATAAATTAAAAATACAATGGACAAAGTATGAGTATTCGCACTTCATCATCTGGTTTATTATTCTATACAACGTCTTTGTATTTATTGTTCCCGTCTTTCCTCGGTATTTGTTATTACTTTTTGTACCTCTGATAATTCTCATATGAAAAAGCATATCCCCTTTTTTATTATCCTTTTTGTTTTTTTGAGTTTGCAGCTTTTTAAAGTGATATCGGATGTACGTCCCTTTTTTGATTGGGATGAAGGGATTTATGCACAGGTTGGCAGAGAGATGATTCGTGCAAAGTCATATCTCGTACCTCTTTGGCAAGGAAAAGCATGGCTAGATAAGCCTCCACTTCCACCTCTTGTATATGGAATAGTAGGAATGATCCCAGTTCAGCCAGAGATTTCAATGCGCATAGTTTCAGTATTACTTAGTGGACTGGTCTTGGGACTCCTCTATACATTTACATTTCGTTTTTCAGGGTCAGTACTTGTATCACTTGCAAGCGTCATCATCACTTCATATCTTGCTCCCTTTTTACAGCGTACTCAAGTATTGAATGTTGACGTATTCTTACTTATCGGATGGCTCGGATATGTCCTCTTTTATAGACAATTATATGTTGGGATGCTCTTCCTTTTAATTGGTGTGTTAAGCAAGTCACTTTTGGGATATTTTCCTGTAGCGATGATTCTTCTCTTTGAAACCTATGAATTTTTTACACACAAAAAAAAGAGATTTAAAAATGAATATTTCCACTTCTTACAAGTATTATTTTTCCAACTTTTTGTGTCATCGTTATGGTTTATTTGGATGTATATACAATACAAAGATGCATTTATTCAATATCACATTGTTGATAGCCACTTTAAAAGAGTTACCTCTTCAATAGAACAACATTTTGGTCAGCGCACATTTTATATCGATATTATTGTTGAACAGTTTAAGTGGTTTCTTATTCCTGTAGGAGCCTCCCTTTTAGTGTTAGCTTATGAATTTTTTATTAAAAAAAGAAAAGAAGCCTTTTTTGCTGTATTATTTTTTCCTTGGTTTATTTTTCTCAATTTAACCAAAACAAAAATAGCTTGGTATATCTATCCTGTTCTACCTCAGTTTGCCTTTTTGACGGTATACCTTATTCGATACATCTCAAAGGATTGGATTAAAATTGTTGTAACTTGCGCAGTTCTCTTTTATTTCTTTAAAACGGTCACACCAATTAATTCATATTTAACCACTCATTATTCACAAGTAGAAGACCATCAACTTATTGCACAAGATGCAAAAAAAGTTGGCTGTACCGACGTTGCTATATTGGTAAGTAGTAATACTCGGACTTCCTATAAGACGTTGAAGTCAATGGACTTGGTTATACACACAACAACATGGTGGGGAGATCACCCAGTGATGGCATATTATGCAGACATGCCGACACAATATTATTACACAGTGGAGGAGTTTGAAAAGCAAATACTTCCAGAGAGTCATTCTCACTGTTTAATCACTGAAACTGCTGACTGGAATGGTAATTGGGGTTTGCGGATTCTTTCAAAGAATAATAAGTTTTATCTTGGTGTGAAACCCTAATCTATATCTTGACATATTTTACTATAAGTGGGTATACTATAGATGTACTATAAGTTATCATCCTATGAAAGAAACTGTTGAAGATGTTGCAGGAATAACAACAGAGGTGGTTGGGTGTTTTATTGATCTTCTATTACTTCCTTTCTTGTGGATTGCTGGGCAATAAAGACTTCTTTATCTATTTATTTGACGAAAGCTACAATATAAGTGCCAATAGTGATAAGAGAGATACCAAAGACAATTGGTATTGTTATTTTCTCCTTTAAAATTATCGCTGCGAAAATAACAGTTAGAACCAAACTAAATTTATCAATTGGAGCAACTTTTGAAGCTTCACCAACCTGAAGTGCACGAAAGTAAAAGAGCCAAGATAACCCCGTTGCAAATCCTGAGAGAATGAGGAAAATAAGACTGGTGCGCGAAATTGAATGTATTTCTTTTTGAAGACCTTGTCCAAAGACAATTCCCCAGGCAAACACCAATATT
>JAPLYR010000098.1 GCA_026395455.1 Candidatus Roizmanbacteria bacterium
CTGAAGGAGCTTCACGGACAGTTTTGCCAAAAAGTTTTGAGTAACGCATGTATGTATTATACAGTGGGGAGTGAAATGTGACTAGTAGGAGAAATTATTTTATTTTCGATCTCTTTTAAGTGGGGGGGTATACTCTCTCAAAAATCTTTCTCCAAAGACAGGTATAAAGTCAGTCACCTTTATTTGTTCCATTTCATTGCTCCTTCTTAAATCTTTCCCATATTCTGTAACCGCACGAATAAAGCGCTTATTTAAAACATATCCTAATTGAAGAGCAACATTTGGAGCGTTATTTTTACTCCAGTTTTCAATATTTTTTAGATCTGCTCGAGGATTTTCCCTCATATAAGTTAACACTTTACCAAAATTAACATAGAAAGCAAGTTTAGGATGTTATGAAAGGTTTTTTAATATGGTTGAAACTACATATTCTACATTCACATTTGAAGTATCAATGATCAGATTATAATTTTCTTTATCAAAAAAATCAGAACGATTATGAATTTTTTTTACCTTCTCAAACCAACTCGAATCACGAAGTAAAACTTCTTGTTTTGCCACGTCTAGTGAAACTTTTTCTCTATCAGCAAACCGTTTGAATCGAGTTGAGTCATCAGCAGTAAGAAGAACCTTGAGAACATCATGTGTTCCTTCTGCTAACACTCCCCCCAACCACGCATCAAGTAGCAAATGTCCTGGTTTATGTAACATTTCCTTTACCATCCCATCAACTTTCCGAGTAAGTATATCTGTTTGCTCTTCTGCATTGTTCAACTCAAGATTGTGAGTTTTTGAATATTCTCTAAAGTATGCTCCGGAAGAAAAAGTGGGCCATTTCAATTGTTTTAGTAGTTGACGGAATACAGAAGATTTTCCCGTACAAATTTTACCGGAAATGGTGATTTTTGAATACACTTTTTCGTTTAAACGTATTAATTATTTCTTGAAAGTTCCCTTATACCTTAATTTATCAAGTACTTTTCCCATGGTTTCCATTGGTCCACATCCATACGTGTCAATAGCGAGGTCATAATATTTTGGATCCCAAAAGTCGTAGTCTCCATAGAGCTTTTTCCATTTTGCAATATTTTCGTCTTCTCTTTGTCTAATCCATTTTTTTGCATCATCGACACTTACATTTTCTCTATTCATAACACGATCTACGCGTACTTCATCATGGGAACAATATACAAGAACTCTCAATACTCCAGGAATATCTTTTGCAACAAAACCAGACAGCCATGCCTCATAGATAAGATGTTCTTCTTCTGTAAGCATTTTTTTTGTCATTGCCTCAATACTTTGCTCATGGTCATCGGGCCTAGAAGATGCTCCCTGCATATTTTCATGAATATTATGCATACGATCATATTCGCGTTGAATAAATCCCGCATTAATATGTTTCCAGCCAAGAATTGTTTGAAGATTGCGTGAAAGTGTTGTTGTTCCAACTGCTACTTTTCCCGAGATGGTTATATTTTTGTATGTGTTTTCCATAACTTAGTATACAATATCAAGATTAAAAGGTAAAAATAAAATATCAAAAAATAGGTTAAAAAGCATTTTGACCTTTGATATTTAATTTTTTATCTCAATAGTTTTAGTATATCACTGATTGACACTAATAGAGCTACCCCCATAAGAAATATAAATCCGGCAACATTGGTTATATTTTCTACTTTTTTATTGACCTGCTTTCCTGTAATCCACTCATAGACAACAAATACCATTCGTCCTCCGTCCAGAGCAGGAAATGGCAGAATATTCATTACACCAAGTGAAAGTGAAAGGAGTGCCATAAGATTTAAAATATTCTTGACGAGTTGTGCACCAGAGGTTTGCACGATGTCATTGACAACACCGTAAATACCAACGGGTCCGGCTACTGCACCTGAAACGGGTGCAGTACTTTTTTCTTTTATTGCCATACCGATAAGTTTGCCAATAGCGGTGAAATTGTATTCAAGGACATTATAAGAATGCATAAAACCTGAAAATAGTTTATCGATTGGTTTTTCGTAAGAAATGACAATCCCATCAATAAGGCTCACACCAATGATTGCTCGTTTTAGAGTTGCATTATATTGTGGGACAACAGGAACTGTTTTTGTTGTGCCATTTTTTAAATTGACTGTCTCAAGATATACTTTTTTCCCGGGAGATTTTTTGATCATATTTATGAGCTGTTGAGCAGAGCTGAGGCGAACAATTGTACTATCCGAATCAATTGAATAGGAAGAAATAATATCTTCAGGTTTTATTCCTGCTTTTTCAGCTGGAGATCCTTTTGCTAAATTAGTTGCAATAACCCTTCCTTCTTGCACCCCAAAGGTAAAATGATGAGGAAATAAGAGTGGTAATGGATCTGACTTAAATCCATTGAATGCGATAATTCCGTACAGAATAATAACACCAAAAGCGATATTCATACAGACACCAGCTGCAACGACAAGTGCTTTTTGAAACGGCTTTTTAAAAGCAAAAGCACGCTCTCTATCGGTTGGTTCATTGCTTAGTCCTTGATATTCTTCTCCAAACAATCTAACAAATCCTCCGAGTGGAAAAATATTTATTGTGTAGGTTGTTTCTCCCTTTTTGATTGCAAATAGTCGAGGTGGGAAGCCGATAGCAAATTCCTCTACTTTAATTCCATTTTTTTTCGCAGCAATAAAATGACCGAATTCATGAATTAAAACTAAGAAGCTAAGGATTAAGATGAAAAGAATGAGGGAAACCATAAGAGTTCAAAAGTTTTTAAGTTATAAAGTTCAAAAGTATTGACAACACATTATACACAAAAAATGGGCATGTACTTTTTAACCTTTGGACATTCTATCCGTACGACTTTTGGAGTTATTATACTTGCTGAATTTCAGCATCTTTTGCTTCCTTAACAGAGGCAATATCTTCATTTGCCTTTTGTGTGAGTGCATCAATATCTTTTTCTAATCTATATTTATCATCTTCTGTAAGGGTCGTTTTTTCAAATTCATCACGTATTTTTTTTCTCACATCATCTCGGTGATTACGGATA
>JAPLYR010000110.1 GCA_026395455.1 Candidatus Roizmanbacteria bacterium
GTAAGAAAATTTGGTAAAGAAGATAGCGACGCACAAGAAACGGTAAGTGAACTCCTTGCAAACTATACCCCTGATACTCTTATCTTATGTGGATACAATAAAACAAGAAAAAAACTCAATCTTCATATTCGTAATACACTTGGATTCTCTTCTCCGATTCCTCAGATTGGAGATCGAGTAATTTGTTTGAGAAATAATCATCAAAAACATATTTTCAATGGTATGACAGGGACTATTCTTACTATTCACGATGAGACGAAAGAATGGTATTTGGCAGAGATACAAATGGATGGTGAGGATGGGATTTATAAAGGCCTTATTTCTAAAGATCAATTTATGAGTGATGCCGCGTTAAACTTTACTAATAAGCGCTCCGCTATTATGGCGGGTGACTTATTTGATTTTGGATATGCCCTTACGGTTCATAAGGCACAAGGCAGCCAAGCAAAGCGAGTAATATTGTTTGAAGAACGATTTGCAAAAATGGATGATGAAGCTTGGAGAAGATGGCTTTATACCGGAGTTACGAGAGCGGAAGAGGAGTTATACATTATTCCACAATAATATGTATTTCGTATATTTACTTCGTTGTAAAGATAACTCACTTTACTGTGGTCAAACTAACAATCTAGAAAATAGAATCGAAGAACATAATTTTTCAAAAACAAAATCTGCTAAATATTTAAGAGGAAGAAAACCTGTAATACTTGCTTATGTAGAAAAAGTAAAAACACTATCTAAGGCATTAAAAAGAGAATTAGAAATAAAAAAACTTACCAAAATAAAAAAAGAGGAACTAGTCTATCGATTTAAAAAATGAAGAAGATGATATCCGCCAAAAGAAAGGAGTATTGACCCAATTAATGTGGTAACTGCGGTTGTCCATATATATTTTTTAATAGGTACATGATGAACTCCAGCAATAAGACTAATTATTTTCCCACCATATCCAGGAATGAGTCTCCCAAAAATAAGAAAAAATGGCGAGTCAACCGGCATTCGATTTAGCCCAAATGGAAGTTTTTTTATTGTTTCCTCAATATTTGTAATCTTCCTCATATGAAGACCAAAATTATATTCAATTAATGCTGCCAGATTTCCTCCGAGCCAAGCAACAAATGGCCCTGTTATTGAACCAAAAAAGTAAAGACAAAAAAGTGTTAACGGTTCAGACGGAATAGGTGTCAATGCAAATGCACAAAAAAGTAAAACAGCAACAATGGGACCTGCAACTCCTGCATTACGAATGATAGTGTCTACATCACGTAAATTTCTAGCAATATAAAATATTACGACAAGTATTAGAAGTGAGCCAAGAACCATCCAAAATCTATTTATATTTTTTTGAGTCATCGCTACATATTATAACTGAATAAAATATCGAATTTACATTTGCTACATATATCAATACCTGTTACTGTGAATGTGTTACATATTAATTTTTTTCTATGGCAACAAAAAAGAAACCAGTCACAAAGAAAAAATCAGTCGTCAAGAAAAAGACGCATGCAGCAGTAAAAAAAGCTGTAAAAAAAGCAAAGTCAAAGAAAAAGTAATGTAATTTAATCTTATTACTTCAAAATCCCGCCCAATGGCGGGATTTTGTTTTTAGAGCGTTCCAATAGGTTATTTTTCCCATTTAATGCTCTTTTTACCTTAGTTATGATATAATTACTACTAGTTAATCTAAGGTTCCGTCCGTAAGGATCGGGTTCTTGGGGAATTCTCATAATCAAAAGGAGGTGTTACAGAGTAGTGGATAACAAAAAATTATTTGTCGGTAATCTTCCATGGGGCATCACAAATGACTCCCTTCGTGATCTTTTTGCATCAGTTGGTGAAGTTGTTGAGGCTATGGTAATTACAGATCGTATGTCTGGTAGGTCAAAAGGTTTCGGCTTTGTTACATTTGCAACTGAAGAAGCAGCACAAGCTGCCATTCAACAATTGAACGAAAAAGAAGTCGAAGGACGCAAAATCATCGTCAATGTCGCTCGACCAAAAGAAGAGCGAAGTAGAGGTGGTTTCAGAGATGATCGTAGACGCAGCTATTAACCAATAAAAAAAACACTATCTGGCCATAAGTCATGTACTGAAAACCGATAGTGTTTTTTTATGGGAAAAATTACTTTATTTTCTTTTTGTCTAAAGTATCAAGTTTTAAAACCTTTACTCCAAAGTAAACAACAAATGCAATTATTGCAAAATCAATAAATGAATTTACAAAATTTCCCCACATAAGTTTTGCAGGACCAATTTGTAAGAATACTTTTTTTAACTCGCCAGCTCTCCCAAGAAAGATACCAACTAGTGGATTTACTACATCATTTACAAGAGAAGTTACCAATTTCGATACTGCCCCACCTAAAATAAATCCTACCGCAAGTCCCATAACACCTTGTTCGCGTATAAACTCAATGAATCCTTTCATATTTTTTGCCGCTATTTGCGGTATACTGTTACTGAATTATTAATGCCCCAATTATACAATGCTATATCTTATAACCGCAATTATCATTCTTAATCTTGTAGTAGCCTTTTTTATATTGCGAAAAAAAAATGAATTTCCCGAAGAGATAAAAAATAAAATAATAGAGCTTTCTGTTGAGCTTCATAATATGAAGGATGAGTTCCCAAAAAATAGAGAGGAAAACTCAAAAAACCTTCATCAAACAAGAGAGGAACTTGCTAGTAGTCTTAAATTTTCTTCTGACTCCCAAAAAACTCAATTAGGCATATTTGCTGAGCAGTTAAAACATTCCTCAACACTTAATGTCCAATCACTCGATAAAATGACAAAAACCATAGAAGATCGGCTGAAGCAAATTCAAGACGATACAAATGTAAAACTTGAAAAAATGAGAGAAACTGTTGATGAAAAACTTCATAAGACATTAGAGCTCAGATTAAGTGAATCATTCCGAACAGTACAAACTCAACTTGAACAAGTGCATAAGGGGTTAGGAGAAATGCAAACACTTGCAACAGGAGTCGGGGATCTTAAAAAAGTACTTACAAATGTGAAAACACGAGGTGTTATGGGAGAAATTCAACTTGCTAATATAATTGAAGATCTTCTTACTCCAGATCAATATGAAAAAAATGTGAAAACAAAAAAAGAAAGTAACGATCTTGTTGAATTTGCAATCAAACTCCCAGGAGATGAAAGTGGCCCAGTATACCTCCCTATTGACTCCAAATTCCCAACGGAAAATTATATTGCACTTATTAATGCATATGACGTAGGAGACCCAATACAGATAGCTTCTTTTTCAAAGAAGTTACAAGATGATATTGAATCCTTTGCAAAAGATATTCATGACAAATATATCGATGTTCCTTACACTACCGAATTTGCAATACTCTTCCTTCCAACCGAAGGACTATATGCAGAGATAGTTCGTAAAACAGATTTAATACAAAAACTACAAAATAAGTATCATGTGAATGTTGCAGGTCCATCAACCTTAGCATCATCTCTAAGCGGTTTTAGAATGGGATTTAGAACCCTTATGATTGAAAAACAATCAAGCAAGGTTTGGAAAGTTCTTGGAGAAGTTAAAACTGAATTTAAGAATTTTGAACAAGTCCTTGAAAAGGCACAAGAAAAAATACGACAAGCTGACTCTGAAATAGATAAATTAGTGGGAACACGTACCAAACAA
>JAPLYR010000016.1 GCA_026395455.1 Candidatus Roizmanbacteria bacterium
GCAATTCCAAGAACAGAGGCAGTATCAATACGATTAGTGGTAATTTCAATGTCATAGACTATTTCCCCATTCACTTCTTCAATTCGTTCTACGGATGGTCCACAGAGAGATAAATATTTTTGGATTTCAACTGGAGTAGCATCAGTATCTAAGTAATCAAGGAGCCAATTATGAGTAATTTTTATATTCATTATCGTAAAATTAAAAATTAAAAATTAAATATCAAAATTCTATTTTGCACTTTGATATTTAATATTTGATTTAAAACAATTTAAGGAATCGTATGTCGCCGGTGTAATAATTTCGAATATCATCAATTCCATACTTCATCATATTTACTCTCTCAATACCAAATCCAAATGCCCATCCAGAATAGATGGTAGGGTCGATACCACCTGCTTTTAATACATTGGGGTGAACCATACCAGTTCCACCTAGTTCTAGCCATCCAGATTTACAAATCTTACATTTCTTACCTTCTAATACAGCTGTACCTTTGCACATGGTGCATGTGATATCCACCTCAAATGAGGGTTCTGTAAATTGAAAGTGATGTGGGCGCAATCGTACTTCAGTATTTTCACCAAAGTATGATTTTACAAAGTATTCAAGTGTTCCTTTTAAGTTTGCTATCGTAATTCCTTTGTCGACACACAGTCCTTCAAATTGGTGAAACATTGGAGTGTGAGTTGCATCCCAATTTGGTCTGTAACACTTACCTATATTGATCATGCGAATGGGAGGAGTGCTTTTGAGTCGTTCCATTTCTCTCACCTGACCGTTTGATGTATGTGGAGTTAATACCATTTTGCCCATTTTTTTGTCTGGAGATCCATTTAAAAAGGTTGTTTCAAAATCATCTCGTGCTGCATGTGTCTTTGGCATATTGAGGACTTCAAACGCATAGTATTCCCAATCAACTTCTGGATATGACATGCGGATAAAACCTATTTTATTGAAAATACCAGTTATTTCATTTACTGCAATTGTAATAGGATGTAGCGAACCAGATTTTTTTAAGGGAGGTGGAAGAGTGACATCTACTTTTATTTTTTGTTCCTCTTTGATGTACAGTATATCTTTTGCTTTTTGCACTTCTTCCGTCACAAATGCTTTGAATGTATTAATATCTTTGCCAGCTGTCTTTTTTTCTTCAAGAGAAAGATTTTTTATTCCCTTTAGCAAATCATTAATCTTGCCATTCCTTCCCAAATAGGAAAGTTCTAACTCAGATACAGCCCGAGTAGATGATAGTTTAGAAAGATCGTCTAAAAGAGTTTTTTTGAGTGCTTGGATATCCATACGCTATTCATGTATTGTATAGTATTTACCGCTGATTGTGAAGCGTTTGTTAGTAAAAATAGTACAGTAAGATATAAATCTTAATAAGATTAAACCACATAAACACCTATCGGTTGATATATAAGATTCAAAGGAATTATTAGGAGATTTTCTTGACGATCTGCTCGAAAGTCTTTGGATAATCGATAGCGATTTGTGACAACACTTTTCTATCGAGTCCAACTTTTTTGTCATTTAAAGCAAATGCAAGATCCTTATATGACTTTCCAAGACTATGCATTGCTGCATTAAGTCGGACAATCCATAAAGATTTGAAGTTTCTTTTTTTCAATTTTCGACCCATGAATGCATATTCTCCAGCATGAAGTACACCTTCTTTTGCTTTCTTAAACTGCTTATGGCGAGTCATCCAAAAACCCTTAGCCATTTCCAAAACTTTCTTGTGTTTTCTGCGTGTGTGGACGCCTCCCTTGACTCTTACCATAGTATTATTTCAAACCCATCATTTTTTTAACTTTTGATGCAAATTTGCCACCAAGTTCTTTCATAAGCTTTAATCTTCTTTGGTTTCTTTTTCCTTTAACTGTGCGAAGATGTCGTAAATTCTGTGAACGATGCATTACTTTACCATTTTTGGTAACTTTGAATCGTTTTGCGGCTGATTTTCTGGTTTTTGTTTTAACTTTCATAGTAAGTACAATAATTACTGAAACATTATTATATCATATACTTTTTGCTGTGTCACTTCTTCTTTGCAACGACTGCACGTACAACTCTTCCCTCAAGTTTTGGTTCTTTTGCGATATTTACATCTCCCAATTTGGTGATGCAGTTATGAATAAGGTCAAATGCCATTTTTGTTTTTCCCATTTCACGACCACGCAGTCCAAGATTCAATCGAACTTGGTTGCCATCTTTTAAGAACTCAACCCCTCGGGCAATCATACGATCTAAATCTGCAGGTCCAATAAAAAGAGAAAGTTTAATATCCTTAACTACTCCCTTTTTAATCCCCTTTCTTGCTTCTTTTTGTTTCTTTTCTTCCTGATATAAAAACTTTTTAAAATCAATTATCTTTGCCACTGGTGGTTTTGCATGTTCAGCAATAAGGACCAAATCAAGTCCGTCAGCTTGGGCTTTTGCCAATGCATCAGCCTTACTCATAACTGCAATCTGCTCTCCTTTGGAATCAAGCACTCGTAGTTCTACTGCTTCTATCCGCCAATTTGTTATATAAAACTTCTTGGGGGTGTGTTTCTGAAATCTACTATGAGTGGTTCTCAATTGTTTGAATAAGTGTGGTAATAAATAATTCGAGCTCTTGCATTCCGCTATCTACTCCATCCCGCGTTCTTACGGAGAGTGATAGTTTTGGTGCATCAACTTCCTTTTGTCCAATTATACCCATATATGGTACCTTTTGCAACGTGGCTAATCTAATCTTTTTTCCGAGAGTCAATTGTTGATTATTTACATGTGCACGAATTCCCGCTTTTGTTAGAGCTTTTTCAATTTCATACGCCTTGTCCAGATGTACATCAGACACAGGAAGAAGCTCCACTTGTACTGGAGCAAGCCATAATGGAAACTTCCCCGCATAATGTTCGATTAAGAATGCAAGAAATCTTTCGTGTACTGATAGAGGCGCTCTATGTATGACGAAAACTTCATTATTTGCTTCTCCTTTTTCATCTATGTATGTTAAATTGAATCTTTTTTTTGCAGCAAAATCTAATTGAATAGTAGACATTGTTTCCTCTCTTCCAATAATTGAGTTAAATTGCACATCAACTTTTGGTCCATAAAATGCTGCTTCATTCTCTACTTCTTTAAAGGGAACATTCATTTCAACTAGAACCTCTCTCAACACCTGTTCTGCAAATTCCCAATTTTCTGGTTCATTAATATATTTCTCAACATGTTTTGGATCCCATTTTGAAAGTCTAAACCAATAATCTTTTAATCCAAACAGTTTAAAATAATTAATCGTTAATTTTAATACTCCAGCAAACTCTTCTTTAATTTGATCTTTGCGACAATACATATGTGCATCATTCATTGCCATTGCGCGAACTCTCAAGAGTCCTGACAAAGTACCAGACAATTCATTTCGATAGCATGTCCCATATTCTGCAAGTCGCAAAGGCAACTCTCTATAGCTTCTTACCCCATGGAGAAAAATTCGATGATGGTGAGGGCAGTTCATAGCCTTCAAATAATATGTACCATCATCCATAACCATTGGTGGGTACATACTGTCTTTATAGTATGGAAGATGACCTGAAGTTAAAAATAGCTCTTCTTTTGCAATGTGAGGTGTAACTACACGAACATACCCCGCCTCTTTCTCCATTTTTTTTGCAAGCTCTTCGATAAGATCTCTTACAATCGTTCCTTTTGGAAGCCACATAACAAGACCTTTTCCAACAACGTCATCAATAAAAAATAATTCCAATTCTTTACCTAACTTTCTATGATCTCTTTTTTTTGCTTCTTCAAGTTGCCAGAGGTGTTTTTCTAATTCATCTTTTGTTGCAAAACATGTCCCATAAATACGAGTTAACATTTTATGCTTTTCACTTCCTCTCCAATATGCTCCAGCAACAGACAGAAGTTTAAAAAACTTGAGTTCCTTTTTTGGAGATTCACAATGACCACCTCGACACAAATCTTCAAACTCACCAGATTTATACAAAGTAATTTTTTCATTTCTTTGAATAATCTCATCAATGATTTCCAGCTTATATACATTTCCTTCGAATATCTTTTTTGTTTCTTCACCTGA
>JAPLYR010000055.1 GCA_026395455.1 Candidatus Roizmanbacteria bacterium
AGAAGGATTACGCAATCTTACGATTGATCGCATGAGAGCACGATTAGGTGATAAGGCAAAAAATCTTACGAATGAACAAGTTCAACAAATGTTTGCAGGGGGAAGAGATGTTTCTGAGGTTCGAATGCAACTTTTTGACACACTCCTCGATCAGAATAACGTACCATCGGGGGCTGTGCGCCAACGAGATTCGCTCCAAGCGGAAGTAGGATCAATTGAAGCGCAAATGCGCTCAATTGATGCACAATTGCAGGCAAAAACAGGAGATAAAAATGTTCTTAGTGAGCAGAAAAAAGCACTTGGAGTACGTTTAAAACAATCACAACAATCTCTTCAAGGAATAATAATTACTCCTGATCAAGAGCAAATAATTAGTGAAGTAAATAGAGCCGTCTATGGCATGAAAGATTTTCGAGCAAATGGGGCGATGATAGGAGGAGTTGAAGCTGAATTGACATCCATTCATCATTCATTGCAAACTGAAGCGACGGCAAGCCCCACAGAAGCATTAACTCCGGAGCAAGAAGTTCTCCAACAACAAGGAGAAAAACTTAGGGCAGAATTGCAAGAACGAATGCAGAATGCATTAAGAACAAGTGTCGAAGATACTCTTAGCGAACAAATCGATGAATCAAGAAGAATATTAGAGCGCAAGATGCTTGCCGAAACTGCAAATATAGCTGAAACAGAAAGAACAAATAAAGATAAAGCTCTTGTCCGAATTGCAGAACAACAGAGTCACAATTGGATTGGAATGGATAAAGAAAAGGGAACGAGGACAATTAATTATGAATCGATAGGGACAGATGCGAGATATATCGCAAATGAAGGCCCAGAAGGTGTACAACGATTAATGCTTCGTGATCTTATGTCAGGAGGTGAGGGGGCTATCATTAGGATGGTCGGGAAAGATGGAAGACCCCTTACTATGAATCCAGACGGAAAATTATTTGACGCAGATGGTAAAGAATATAAAATAACCGTTCAACAAAGAACACCAGAAGGAGAGTATAAGTCAGTAGAAGCAACAGCAACCTGGGAGAATATTCCATATGATCAACTTCCCACCGAAAGTCGTGATTTATTAACTACGCTCAATCAGGAACAAGGAGATAATTACGCAACTCGATTGGTTATGGATTTGGAGCAAGCGAGACATCCTCATTCGATTAGAGAAGGTGTTAACATTCTTGGCAACGTACGTGCATTAAATCTTTCAAGAGATGAAATTACTTCGCTCCATACAAAATTAGGTGATGTGCTTACAAAGGGTGTTCAGAAAGCACGTGATGCAGACAGCATTCTCAGTAGACTGAGAGATGCCGGTATTGACGTTACCGATAGAAATAAGATGGTAGGAATATTACCAATGTTATTAATGTTAATGTCCATGTTTGGTCTTGGTGGTTTTAAGAAAAAACAATAATATATTTGACATATTGACGAACGTATTAATTTTGTGTAGAGTTAAAATATGAGCGCATTGGATTCTACTGTTACTGATGAAGTAAGAAAGAGTGTCTATGATGATTTGGCAGATCTCATGATTGGAGCATTAGAAAGAGAAGAATTAAGCATTTCTGATACTAAACAATCTGCAGCTTTCATTCTTAGCACACTTGACACAATACAAAACGAAACAGAACTTATTGAGTTTTTAAGGTCTCTTGGTACAAAATGGAAGTCATATGCTGTGGAGTTGGTAAAGTTCGAAGGTAAAAAACAACAGTTTGCTGATGAAGCAAAAATAAAAGAAATTCAAGGACGATTATCACAATTTATTCAAACCAAACAAAATGGCAGAACTAGCACAACTTGATCGGTTAACAGTGCTTTCAGCTGGTGGAGAATATAATCTCGCTGGATTTACTGGGAAAAGAGGAGAGACATCTATAAAACAAGGTCAAGACCTACTAAAAAAAGTGCGTCCCGCAGGTGGAAAAGAAACAATTCGCACAGCATTAGCACTTCATGAAGGAGAAACAAAATTTAACGTAAGAAATAGTAAAGATTTTATTTCTCGATTTGGGACAGAAAAACAACTTTCTAAGATGAATGCATCTGAGAAAGCTTCCTATTTAAAAGCGAAAGAAGTTATTGAACGTAATTCACTTATTACACTTTATCTTGACGCTCGCGCCATTCCAGCGGCAAGTAGAGATAC
>JAPLYR010000049.1 GCA_026395455.1 Candidatus Roizmanbacteria bacterium
AAGCGTTTTTCGTTCAGATTCAAGGAGAGAACAAACCTTATGTTTTGAAGGCAAAATTATAGTAAAGGGTCCAGGAAGAAGAGTTTGCAACAAAGCTTTATGACTCCCCAGTTCTACAAGTGAACTCATCATCTCAAATCCATCGGTAAAAACAGATATAGGCTTTCCCCATGGTCTATTTTTAACAGCTATTAACTTTTTTACAGCTTCTTCATTGGTTGCATCACACACAAGCCCGTAGACAGTATCGGAAGGCGCAACAAGGAGCCCTCCAGATTGAAGGATGCTGATACAACGCTGTAATTCGGTATTTATACCCATTCTCTATTATACCTTAAGGGAAATGTCCCTGTCCATCTGCTACAATAGGCACATGGCAAACAAAAAACCTGTAAAAAAAATAACCCAATTTAAGCTTGAGTTTAACATGAAGAATGTATTCATTATTGGGTTTATTCTCCTTTTTGGATATATTGCTATTCGCTCCATAAGTAGTGAAATAAAACAAACGGTGCCGGAGAAGTCTATTAATGCGGTTGTGGAAGATATTCGTAGCCAAAAAGTCAAAAAGGCAGAAATTATTGATAATAAAATTCTGGTTTACTACAAAGATGACACCTATGCTATGACATATAAGGAGCCAAATGATAGTTTTATGAAAATTTTGCGAGATGCAAATGTTAACTCATCTAAAACACAGATCGTAATTAAAGATACCCAAGGATCGTCAGGAATTATGAATTTGTTAAGTAATCTCATTCCAACTATCCTTATGGTTGCCTTCTTCATCTTTCTTTTTAGACAAGCTCGGGGTGCACAAGACAATGTGTTTGCCTTTGGACAATCAAAAGCAAAAAAATTTAATAAAGATCTTCCAAAAACAACATTTAAGGATGTAGCAGGAGTAAATGAAGCAAAAATAGAATTGGAAGAAATCGTTGACTTTCTTAAAAAACCAGAAAAATATAAGAAACTAGGTGCTCGAACTCCAAAAGGTGTTTTGTTAGTTGGACCAGCTGGATGTGGTAAAACATTATTGGCACGTGCAGTCGCTGGAGAAGCAAGCGTCCCTTTCTTTTCAATTGCAGGTAGTGAGTTTATGGAAATGCTCGTTGGTATTGGAGCAGCCAGAGTAAGAGATTTATTTGCCACCGCAAAAAAAAGTGCACCATCTATTATTTTTATTGATGAGGTTGATGCAATCGGTAGATCTCGATCAGTCGGAATGATGCCATCCCATGATGAACGCGAACAAACCCTCAATCAAATTCTTGTTGAAATGGACGGCTTTAACCCAAATGAACAAGTTATCGTTATGGCAGCAACTAATCGCGGAGACCTCCTTGATAGTGCACTACTTCGCCCAGGACGATTTGATAGACGTATCGTTGTTGACTATCCAGATGTAGAAGGAAGAAAAGAAATTCTCAAAATTCACGCAATGGGAAAGCCCTTTGCAACAGATGTGAACTGGGATAGAGTAGCAAAAAGAACTGTTGGTTTTTCAGGTGCAGATCTTGAAAATATGTTGAATGAAGCAGCGATCACTGCTGCTCGAACAGCCCAAACAGAAATCTCTTTCGAAGTAATTGAAGATGCAGCTATGAAAGTTAAAATGGGACCAACAAAAAAAAGAATGCAAACTGAAGGTGACAAAAATCTTACCGCATATCATGAAGCTGGGCATGCCATCCTTACCCATTTCCAAACAGAAACAGACCCCGTACATAGAATATCTATTGTTTCACGTGGAATGGCACTTGGATATACCCTCATTCCACCACAAAAAGACAAGATTCATGAAACAAAAAAACATTTATTACAACGACTTGCCGTTATGATGGGTGGACGTGCGGCTGAAGAAGTAGTATTTGATGAAATGACAACTGGTGCCTCCAATGATTTTGAACAAGCCACAAACATTGCACGTGCAATGGTTATTGATTTTGGCATGAGCGATTTAGGTCCTGTAAGTTATGGTAATGACGAAAAATCATATTATGGTCAGTCACAAATTTCACAAGAAATGATGGCAAAGATTGACGTAGAAATACGAAAAATCCTTGAACTTGCATATAAACAAGCTGTCGAAATGCTTAAAGATAAGCGCGAATTACTTGATAAAGTTGCGAGTGAACTTATGGTAAAAGAGAGTCTTGACCAAGACGAATTTGAAGCTATTGTGGGAGCAAAAACGCTAAAACCATAAGACATACCATTTTTACTTTTCCAACGAAAATATATGAATAATACTCTTCTTATTGTTGATGGAAATGGTCTCATGCATAGGGCATATCACGCCCTTCCCCCTTTTAAAACTGCAAAAGGTATCCCAACTCAAGTTGTCTATGGATTCTTTTCCATTCTGTACAAATCAATTGCTGATTTTCAGCCAACACATGTTCTTGTTTGTTTTGACACTCCTGCTCCCACTTTTCGTAATAAACTTCACAAAGAGTATCAGTCCCAGAGACCAAAGATAGCAGATGACTTCATCCAACAAATTCCCATGGTAAAAATGTCACTAGATGCTGGCAAGATTGTGCATGTTGAATTGGATGGCTATGAGGGTGACGATGTAATTGGCACTGCCGCAAAACAGGCAGAAGAGATGGGATTTTCAGTCTTAATTCTCACTGGAGACAAAGACATGATGCAACTTGTAAACGATCATATATCTACTGTTACACCTGATATTGGATTTTCCAAAACAAAGGTATATACCGCTACTGCTGTTGTTGAAAAAATGGGAGTTCCTCCAAATAAAATTGTTGATTATAAGGCACTTGCTGGGGATCCTTCAGATAATTACAAAGGGGCAAATGGAATTGGGCCAAAAACAGCACAAAAATTACTTGCAGAATTTGGAACACTTGAAGGGATACTAAACAATGTTGATAAATTGCCAGAAGGAAAAATAAAAGAAAGTATTCGAAATAATATTGAAGATATAAAAATGGGAAAACAACTAGCGACGATTGTAACATCAGCGCCTGTTGAGATTCCCCTTAAAGATACAAAATGGATTGGATTTATTGAACCACTCAGGACAAAATTATTGGAGTTTGAAATGTATTCGCTCATTGCACGTCTCTATCCAAAACAGAAAAAAAATGTTGAAACAAAAAAGAAGAAAGAAGAAAAAAATAACTTAGATCAAATTAGTATGTTTTAACTATGTCACTTTCCCCAGATCTTAAACAAAATATTTTTTATACCGTTTATTTTACCGTTACACATAATCTCCCTGTTTTTATATATGGAATCGGCATTGTTGCTTTTGCATTACTCGCTATAATAAAGCCAAAACGCTCATATATATTTTTTCTCCTTGGATTTATTGTCCTGTTATTTGCATTTGAATATCAAAAGCACATTTTAGATGGACTAAAAGAACAAACAATAAATGCTCTTATCACCGTACAAGAACATAATACGGTACGCAGACTTATCAATATTGTGCTTGTGAAAGCTGCTCCAATACTTCTTC
>JAPLYR010000057.1 GCA_026395455.1 Candidatus Roizmanbacteria bacterium
GCTTTAATACCTGAATACTCTCAATTGATTCATGAGGACCTATACCGCTCCTTATTTGTTCCGCAACTTCCATTGGATTTTTCTTTACCATTTTTGCCAATATAAGAGCGATATTGCTGGAAAAATCGCCAAACTGGAGTTGAGGGGTCGAAAGTTGAACTTTTCCTTGAAACTCGGGATACAATTCAGCTACGACTTTTTGGATTATTTGAATAATGGTGTTCTCAATCATGGTGTACATATATTAATTTAAAATAACGGAAAAGACAACCCTCCTTATGCCTTATATGGGGGAATGGGAATATTCCCCAAATAGCCAAAATGGTTTTTCAGTTTTTCGACTGCATTTTGATAGGCAACAAGAGCTCCATCGGACGACCCATTTTCACCACCGGAAATACCGGTCAGATGAAGATCATATCCAAAGCTCAAGACGTTTGGATTGCTGATTGCTACAAAAGAATCCCCTGGAACAAGCTGATCTCCCAGAATGGCTTGAACTTCCTCAAATGGAACTGCACGTCCCGCAATTTCCTTTATGGGAAGTTGATAATGATACCAATGGGGGTTCTTGATTTTATTTGTGTCTGCAATTTTCAGCACAAAATGATGTATAAAATCAAGAGCACCAGGACGTGTATTATCTTCGATAAATGAGATCTCTTGTGTTTGTGGATTAAAAAGACAATCCATACAATGCATTCCCGTTGCTCCTTCTTCTGCAAGAGCACCGGTAACTTTTTGAGCAATCTGCATCATCTTTTCATTGAACCCATGAGGGAGGCGGTTGGGGAAGTGCCCGCCCTTATAACTTCCTTCATGAGCAAACTGCCCAAATACCACTGGATCAATAAACGCTGTTCCATCGTCATTGAGAAATATATGGAGCGAACCCTCCATGACATTCTCCAGTTTTTTCTGAACATCAAATGGCCATTCTGCTGGAACTAACTGCGCCATTTTTTCTTTAAGGTAGTTGGGCTTGTCTGCTGCAAGATACTCTGCGTATGATATGTCAACATTACTTCCCAATTCTGCTCCACCAGTGCCCTCATCAGATTTTATAAAAAAGTCACCTCCAATTTCCGTGATTGCTTGTTCCATCTCTTCTGTAGTGTGACAGACTGCCCCTTGTGGCATAGGAATACCATGTTTAATACAAAATTCACGAAATCCTGTTTTTGTCCCCAGTTTTAGATACTCCCCAAGGTTGGCTGCATAGGTTGGGTTTTCATTAAACTGTTGCGCAAGTGCAACTTCATCTTCTAAGAAATTAAAAAATTGCATTTTATACCCTTGTCCAACAAGTTCTTGAAGGTGCGCCACTACTTCTGGTTGATCAAGAATGTCACGAGTGAGTGTACCCTTGCCCTTATTCTCTATTGGAATTATTTGTGGTAGCGGTATCCCCAGTGTTTTCTGTGTATAGTCAAGATATCCCTGATTAATGGGATAGTTAACAAGCGCAATATCGTTGGGGGAACCCATTGCAACAGCTAAACGATAATACTGCTGTTCAATCTCATCTCCAATTAATTTTGGAGCTGATTGGGAATCAAGCAAGATCGTTGGCTTGGGAAACCCATAGGGGCGCTTTTCTCCGGACTGTATTTTTTCTGAAATGTTCATAAATAAAATGGTAAATTAATATAAAAAAAATCCCCCGGTATATTCGGGGGTCGGGTAGAAAATTGAGAAGTGTTTTACCTCATACAATTCCACCCTCCCAGGGAAGGTCGCCTTAAGACTATGGCAGATGTATGATAAAACATAATCAAATTATATCACAAAAGAGCTTGTTATAAAAGATATTTCGCACTACAATATGACATATGA
>JAPLYR010000064.1:0-1505 GCA_026395455.1 Candidatus Roizmanbacteria bacterium
TCTTTGATAAGATCTTTAATCTTTTTACTTGTATCTCGGACATATTCTTGTTCAAGAAGTTCTTCAACCGTTTTAGCTGGCATAGAGGCAATATGAAGTGCAATCTCTTGTCCAACTTTGTGAAAGTCTGCATTTCCTGAAACAAAATCTGTCTCAGAAGCAAGCTCTACCATTGCTGCAATTTTTTTGTTGTGGTGGATGTAACTGAAGATACCACCAGCAGATGTTGTTCGTTTTGATTTTTCCTCTATCTTTTCACCTGCTAACTCTTGTAGTTTTTTTACAGCAGTTGTAACGTCATTATTTGTTAGTTCCAATGCTTTTTTACAAAGAGCAAATGAAACACCTGTTCTCTCACGAAGTTCTTTTAGCCTTGTCATGTCGACTGCCATAGGAAGAAAATTAAAATGATAAATACGAGAAACTTATTCTTTAGTTTCTTTTTTTACTGTTTTTTTAGCTACTTTCTTTACTTTTTTTTCTTCTTTCACTTCTTCTTTTACTTCAACCTTTGCTTCTTCTGTCTTGACAACTTCTTCTTTTTTTACCTCTTTTGGTTTTGTTGCCTTTGCTGCCTCAGACTTTTCAACAGTATATGCTGACAATATGGATTCAATGACGTAATGTGCTGATGTTGGAGAGTCATCATTTGCTACGACTGGGTAGTCAACAGTATCAGGATTGGTGTTAGTATCTGTGATTGCGATAACTGGAATACCATTTTGTTTTGCCTCTTTGAGTGCATTCTTTTCTCTTTTGATATCAATGATGAAAAGAACATCTGGCTTTTTCTTCATATCTTCAATTCCTCCGTATAGTCTTTTAAGTCTGTTTAGATCCTTCTGCATCTTTGTTCTTTCGTGTTTTACGAATTGATCCCATGAGCCGTTTTCTTTGCCAGTCTCATAATCGATCATTTTCTTTGTATTTTTAGAAAGTGTTTCAAAGTTGGTAAGAAGTCCAGGCATCCATTTGGTTGTGATGTGTGGAATTCCTTTTTCTTTACAATATTCCTGTACAAATTGACTTGCGACACGTTTTGTGCCTACAACGAGCAATCTTTTACCATTTTTTGCTGCATCTTTTAAGTATTCTTTAGCAACGTGAAGCTGTTCTGCTGTGATTGTGAGATCAATTACTGCGACTCCGTTGACCATTTTATAGACATATTTTCGTGCTTTTGGATGAAGTCTGTTTTTTTTGTGCCCAAGATGAGCTCCTGCCTCAAATAATTTTTCGATTTCTTTTGTGTTATATTTTTTTTCTTCCATAGCTATACATTATAACGCTGACTGTTCTGTTTTGCAAGAGTTATTAGCCCTGAAAACCTTGATAGTCTAACTAACGACTTTTTCCCAGGGAAACTGGGACCTTCCAAAGTGACCATACGAGGCTGTTTTAAAGTATATGGGGCGTCTTAAATTGAGTTTTTTTAAAATTCCATATACTGAAGTATCCAAAAGCGAAAACATAAAATCATTAATTATTTTTTTTGACTTTCTTTC
>JAPLYR010000064.1:1533-5379 GCA_026395455.1 Candidatus Roizmanbacteria bacterium
GACTTTCTTTCTGTTCCAAACGTTTCAACTTCTTGCATAAGCGGTTTTTTTGCACCGATAAAATATGCGAGGCGCACTTCACAACGCTCTGCTAACCCAGCTGCTACAATATTTTTTGCAATGTAACGAGCAGCATATGCGCCTGAGCGATCTACTTTTGTTGGGTCTTTTCCTGAAAATGCTCCTCCCCCAACACGTGCCATTCCTCCATATGTATCTACAACAATTTTGCGTCCTGTAACGCCGGTGTCAGATGCAGGTCCACCAATATGCCAAACTCCAGTCCCATTTACAACAACATGCTCCTCATCAATGTGTATTTTGTACTTTTCTAAGACGGGGCTTACGACATATTTCATCAAGTCAGATTTAACCGTTACGAGTTCTACTTTTTCACTATGGGGAACTGCGAGGACTAACGTTTCAATTCCCACAGCCTTTCCATTTTCATAGCGAATTGTTGCTTGGGTTTTACCATCGGGTCTTAAATAAGTGAGTTTTGTTTTTCTCATTTGATCAATTTTCATTGCAAGGGCATGGGAAAGTGCGATAGGAAGTGGCATCAACTCTGGACTCTCATTGCATGCATAACCAAACATCATTCCCTGGTCCCCCGCTCCCAATTCATCAACTCCCTTTGCAATTTCTGGAGACTGACTATGTATTTTTACAATAACTGGAGATTTATCTGTAAATTTTAAAATAGGATCAACATAATCTAACTCACGAATGACTGACGCCGCGATTGTTTTGTAATCAATCAACACTTTTGAAGTAACTTCTCCAGCGAGTGCAATAAAATTTTTTGTTACCAACGTTTCAACGGCAACTCGTGCAAATTTATCTTTTAATAAAGCAGCGTCCAAAATTGCATCTGATATTTGATCACAAATTTTATCAGGATGACCAGCACACACAGATTCAGAAGTAAAAGTAGAATGGGACATAGAAAATAAATATTTCCAAATTATAATGGCGTATCATATCCCCTTTGTTAAGGGGCTGGTGGTGGCACCGTGGTTGCCTGAAAGAATGGCAAATCGGTTGTCGGATGGGTCTGTAGCGAGCCAGATCTCTTCCCATCTCTCTTGATATATTTCACATTCTATATCTAGCAAATCATAATTGCAAGTTAAAATACAATAATTCCTCACAGAGGGTAAGATTTTTACAAGATTTCATGTGGTACAATAATTTGGTATGAAAATTGCAATTTTAGGTGGTGCGTTTGACCCCATTCACATTGGACATTACTTGGTGGCACAGCAAGTAAAGGAAAGACTTCATATGGATGAGGTGTGGCTCATGGTTTGCTATTCTTACTTTCCGGAATTTCCCGATAAACTAGAACGGATAACTTCCTATGAGGAGCGTTTTAAAATGGCTACGCTTTTTTCTAAAAACACTCTGACTGTCTCCAATTTTGAAGAGAAATTTAATAAGAGAAGTAGAACGATTGATACGTTACGACTGTTAAGAACTCACTATCCACATGATGAATTTTATTGGATTATTGGATCTGATGCTCTCCCAACATTTAATTTATGGAATCATTGGGAAGAACTCGTTCATGATCACAATTTGATTATTTTTCCAAGAGATACCGATTTTAAAACACTTGAGATGAGAGTGAAAGATTCATTTAATCTGAAAACAATTCCAAAAAACATAACCATTCTTGATGGGAATCTTATTGTAAGTACCATTTCATCAACTCATGTTCGAGAGCGTGTCAAAAAAGAACAGCCTATTACTCCATTGGTTGGAGAAGTTGTTCAGAGATATATTGAAGATAAAAAGCTATACTTACGTTAATTACCATATTTAAGAAATATCGATATGAATACATTTAATGCTCAATTGGAATCTGAAAAGATAATTTCATTTCTCCAAACGAAATTGGAATCCATTGGAAAGAAGAAGCTTATCATCAATTGGTCTGGGGGTATTGACTCAACTGTTAGTCTGTATCTTCTTGCTAAGGCGTTTCCCATAACCAATTTAACAATTCTTCATCTTCCCTATGAAACTTCTTACGAAGATGAGTTTCTTCCTATAGCAGATTATTTGCAAACAACAAAAGCCCAATTTCATGTGATCTCAATTAAAAGTATGGTGGATGAAATTAAAACAACCCTTAAAATAAGCGACTCATTTCGAGTAGGTAATGTGATGGCTCGAACTCGTATGATCACAGCTTATGACCATGCCAAAAAATTAAATGCACTTGTATGTGGAACAGAAAATAGAACAGAACATCTTTTAGGTTACTTTACACGATTTGGGGATGAAGCCTCTGATATTGAACCTATTCAACATATATATAAAACACACATATTTGAACTTGGGACTTTCTTGGGAGTTCCTAATAACATTCTTGAGGCACTTCCATCAGCTGGATTATGGGAAGGACAAACAGATGAAGGTGAGTTTGGGTTTAGTTATAAAGAGGCTGATGAAGTGCTCAGTAAGTTCTATGATGAAAAGAAAACGGTAGAGGAAATAGAAACGTTGGGATTTAGAAATGCAAAAAAAATAATTGAGTTCTCGAAGAAAAATGAGTTTAAACACAACGTGCCATATACACTATAGTGTTTCATATTTTCTGTTCTTGCGCTTCCGATGAACTCGCACAATGTGATTCGAGTGCTCAAACAGGGCATCTACAGCGCAATTCCAGAAAATACTGCACACAAATTTAACAAATTTAACCGATTTAACTAAGTACGATCTCCATCCCCGGTCTTGGCATGTTGAATGCGTGTACCCCAGTTGATGCATCTTTTTCTGTGAAATGTCTCCATACAGAAACTTCTATATAAGGATTACTTGGATCTCCTGATGATCCAGGATAGATAACAAGTTCACCGGGTGTTCCGCCAAATAAGTTATTTACATACAATGCGGATTTCTTGACATCATTTATTTCGATTTCTACTTTTTCACCAATGGCAACTTTTCCTTTAAGATCTTCATGAGTTATGGTTGTTTTTATGTTTCCATAATTATCAACGTGACCTACAAAATATCCTCTTAATTCTGGAATACAATTTGAAGGTTGTTCTTCAAGATCTAGTTCATCTTCCATTTCATCAATAAGATGTGCGCTTATACGAGAGTAGAGATCTCGAGATCTAAATTGACTTCCCTTGTCAAGTCCTGGGTATCGATACACATATTCGATACTTGGCTTAAGAAGTGAAAAATCGTATCCAGCATTCGGTCCACACAGATATATTCCAGATTTGAGACGAATAACAATAAATTCTGCGCCTTTTGCTTGTTCTACTCCTTCTTTTGTTTGTACCCGAGGGTCAGTATTCTGAAAGAAGACAGTTTCACCTGGTCTACCATAGCGTTCTTCCGTTCGCACCAACTGCTGCAAAAGATATGATGTGTGAAGGGTGGAAGGAGTAGAAGAAACAAAACTTATGTGAAGTTCATTGGGATTTTTCGAGAACCCTTCAATTGCCGTTCTCACCTCTTGGTTTGTAAGCGAATCATGAGCCCAGTCTGCGACGACGATAAGTTTTTTCATAGATTGATAAATTTATGCTAAATTAAAAATTTTTCCGACGAGTCCGAATAAAACAGCAAGAGAAACAACTACCCCACATGTAATAAGTACAATGTTTTGCATTTTTGAATTTTTATATTTGCCCATAATTTCTGGATTATTTGCAAAACGGTAAAGGAATACAAAGATAACTGGCAAAATCATTCCATTGAGAAAGTCAGCATACAGAGTGATTTGGAACAGTGAAAATTTTGGTTGCATTACAAAAATAGAAGCAAGTACTATTTGAAATACAAAAAATCCGTAAAAGAATCTGCTTTTCTGGAGAC
>JAPLYR010000054.1 GCA_026395455.1 Candidatus Roizmanbacteria bacterium
TCTGTAGAAACTCTCTATCAAGAATATGTTGCTCTCTATAACTCAATGCCAGTAATGGATAATGTAGCAACATCCTCAGAAGCAGGACTTATGCCTACTGTTGATTTTCACAATTTAACAGAAGCAACTTATACCACACATGCAAACGCAGGTGGATATACATTCCTTTCTACATCTTTTGCAGATCTTGACATTGATGGACAAAAATTGTCATTCCCTTGGAAAGCAGATGACAATAGATTGATTTTTGTTATGGGAAGTGAAGACGGAAGCACATCAAAAACAGTAACAATCGAAAAATATCCACAAGGTCATGGATTTACTGCTAACGCCACACCAGATGAATTTCACAGAGGAAAGCTTAACTCATCTGATAAATCAGTCTACGACGTCTGGTTGGCTGACCAAATCATGCAGTCAATAAGAGGTGGATCAAACCAAGGAATTGGTGTTGACCAAACAGTTACTATCGACTTTATCGATCCAAGAACAAACAGAGTTACTGAATTCATCTATGATGTCAACACAAAACAGTGGACAAAAGATGGACAACCAGTTGCTTCAAGATCAGGTGTTCCTGTTACTCCTGAAGTATTAACGCCACAAGCTCCTGTCACAGAAGCACAAGCAATGGATGCTGCAATACAAAGTTTGGTAAGAGGGGGAATGACAGAAGCTGACGCTCGAACACACTTTGAATCAATTTATGGAACACTTCCAAGAAGTATGCCTTTTATGGCTGATGCCACACAAGGTTTGTTTCCTAATATTCTTAATGGAAGAACACTTATGACTGAACCAAGTCATGATCCAAAGAATCCTTCAGAGATATTGAATGCTGCTGAACATGGACTCGAAACATTCTCAGGAGGATATATGTTTGGAATCGTTGATGGAAAATGGGATTTACAACTTCCTTCAACTGATGGTACCGCTTACAACGTTTACTTCATTGGAAAGACAAGTGATGCGGGTCCTGCAGACCGAAATACAAATATCGGTTTGTATGATTATGCACCACAATATAACTTCACAGTTGGAGCCTCCCCTAACAAGGGACAGGAAGCTCAATATCCAAATAGAGAAGTACTTGATCCAGTTTGGGTCGCAGAAGGTGTCGCACAAGCACACATTGCAAACCCAAATACGAAATTAGTAGTAGAAGTGTTTGTAGATACAGAAACAGGAACAGTTACGAAGTTTACCTATGACCTTACACAGGGAAAATGGTTAGCTCCAACAACTGAAACACTTCCAACAGTACGATAACCAAGAACCTAGACCGAACAAACCTCTCCCTCAAGGAGAGGTTTGTTTTTTATACAGGATATAAACGTCAGGTGGATAATACTCATTCCCAGGAACAGCATAAGATGCAATAGGCGCAAAAGTACTTTCTCCATTTAATATGAATTTCTGAAAGCGCTGCATAGGTATAAATTCACGAATTGCCTCCGCTAACCCAATTGTGTGCTGGGGTACTAATGCATAATCAATATAGGTATTGAGATATCTGTTAATTTCTTGATTAGTCTTATAGGGCTCTATAAAGGGTACAAATGAGAGTTTAACTCTTTGCCGAACTTCGGGAACAAGATAAGAATATAGGAGTGGAAAGAACTGTAATGTCTCTTCCCTGCTCGGCAGGAGAAGATGAAGAATAAATAGTGTTTAATATTTCAGTATTGTGCCAATTAGTATTGTCATATAGAACCTTGACTGGATAACTGTCAAGATATACAAAATCAATATCCTTTATCCCAATTCTATAGTTCGGTTGAATAGGAACTCCAAATGACAGAATAAAATAAGAAATAACATACCACATTGCAATAAAAAAACTAGCAACTTTTGCAATATGCGAAGTGCTTGTTAATAGTTTATGGCTTCCATACGCCATAATCATTGCGATAAATGGGGTAAGAGGCATGGTATAACGGATATTTTTATTCGAAATGAAGGTAAAGATTAGATAATTGAGAATGATTGTTCCACCAATGAGTATTATTTGCTTTTTATGTGCGCTATTTAAGAAAAAAATAAGACATATCAAGAAGAATGCCGCCCCAATATATGTAAGTTGATACATTGAGAGTAAATTGATATTGAAAAATATATTTTGAAGACTTAAAAGATTTTGAGGATCTGCCAACTCCCCTATTGAGGTCACTTTGCTTATATCAATAAACCGTTGCAGATTGACTAAATACCATGGAAGACAAATACCACCTACAATAGGCACTCCGACTAATATATTTTTTAAGACTAAAAATTGCTGATCCTTATGTATTCTTCTTCCCTCTTCGAGGGTAAGTAAAAAAGGGAGAATGAGAAAAAAAAGCGAAGTCCATTTTGTTAAGACTGCTATACCGATAAAGATAGAATAAAATATTGTTTCTTTGGTGCGAGAAAAATGCTTAGATCTTTCTTGTAGAAACATAAAATCCCTAGATTGCTGATAGTTAGTGATAAAAAAGATAAAAAAAAAAGCAGATAAAAAGGCGATGGTCTTGTTTTTAAAAATCTTGAAGGAATAGAAATAGAGCACAGAGACAGAGAGAAGAAAATATACCAATCCCAGTATTTGCATCGCTTTATAACTCTCGCCAGAGAATAATGCAATAATGATGCCAGTAAAATGTACAAATGGAGGATAATATTCAGATATTTTGAGAAAGGAAACAATGTCAAACTGGAATAGGTGTACCTGAATATACTGCAAAAGTTTAAAACTAAGCATGGTATGAAGTGCCGCATCCCATGTTGGAGGCACTCGATTTAAAGCAATCCACAATATTCCACCAATTGCATGAAAAAAAAGGAGTAAAAACAGCTTTAAATCACCAAATATACCATTCTCAGTTTTTAAGTCAAAATTCTTTATGTGAATTCCTGTATAATTTTTTGTATCCATGGAAAAACTGAGTAAAAAAATCGATTATTTTATTATACTTCTTGCTCTAACGAGCATTTTGGTATGTCTCACAAATTATACACCAAATACTTTCCTCTCTGGATGGGATACCGTGCATCCGGAGTTCAATTTAAGCCAATATTGGGGACGAATTACATCCGTTTGGCAGCCTCATCAAGGTCTTGGTGCTCCCCCATCACAGTCTCATGCATCTGAAATTCCTCGCATGTCTATTATTGCTTTATTCACTGCGCTATTACCCCTCTCATTAGTTCGTTATGCCTACGTATTTCTCATGATTGTGCTAGGTCCAATAGGGATATATCTTTTTAGTGTCTATATATTTTCGCGAGAAGAACATTCGTACAATCACGATATCTTTATCCGTATTGCCGCATTCATCGGAGCTCTTTTTTATCTGTTGAACGTAGGAACTGTTCAGTATTTCATTGCGCCGCTTGAAATGTTTGTGACAAAATTTGGATATATAGGATTTTTATTTCTCTTTTCAACCCGTTTTATTGACAAAGGATGTAAAAAAGATATTGTGATGTACTCGATCGTCTCTCTCCTATCAGCCTCAATGGCACACACCGCCACTTTGTGGTACGTCTACTTTCTAGGATTTCTGTCCTATGTAGTTATCTTGGCATTGATACAAAGAAAAAATATAAAAAGAACGGTCGTGATTATTCTTGTTACTCTTGCTCTTAATTTATTTTGGATACTGCCCAATATTTATTACTCAGTTCATTACGGCAGTGATGTGATCAATTCAAAAATCCATCGCCTTTCTTCTGAAGAAACCTATTATTACAATAAAAAGTATGGAACTTTGACTAATTTTCTCTTATTGAAAAATTTCCTATTTGATTGGCGAGTTGAATTGCCTAATCAAGACTTTGTGAAACTTTTGAAAGATTGGGAAACGCATCTCCAGTTACCCTTTATCTCGAGTGTCGCATATTTCTTTTCCCTGTCTGGAGTGATTGGTATTGTATTTACTATTTTAAAAAGGAAAAAGCATCCCTATAACATTGCCCTTATCCCGCTGTTTGTGGGAACTGCTTTTTTCTTATTATCGAATATACCTTTTTTTTCTTTTATTTTCGACTGGATGAGAAGTCAAAATGGGCTTATTAAGGAGGCACTTCGTTCTCCTTTTACCAAATTTTCTCTCTATCTTATATTTACTCTTTCGATTTTTATCGCTTATGCTCAGTACATAGTATTAAAATCCTTAGAGAAGTTGCAACATTTTCTTCGATCTCCCCATTTAATAGATATCTATTCAGCCGCGTGTATTTTGGGGTTATTTATTTACTCCATCCCAGCATTTCAAGGTCAATATATAAGTCCCATTGAACGAGTTGCCATTCCTTCGGAATACTTTTCTTTATTTGACTGGTCACAAAAACAAACTGATGGTCGTATACTCATGCTGCCAATTAATGATATGTTTGGATGGGTTTATTATAAGTGGGATGTTGATGGGAAGCCCCAAGTATATCAGGGAGCAGGGTTTACTTGGTTTGGATTAAAGCAACCAACCTTAAATCGTGAATTTGATCGTTGGTATCCATACAATGAACAGAACTATCGAGAAATTGCCTATGCAGTTTATAGTAAAAATATATCTTTATTTAAAAGTCTCCTTGATAAATATGATATAAAATACATACTTCTTGATGAAAATGTTTTTATCCCCAATGATTCAATGGGGAATACAAAACTGTATTATCCACAATTAAAGAACATTATTGCTCAGATCCCTTCTATTCAATTGTCGGCGCGTTTTGGAACCAACATATCAGTATATTCCTATGAAAACTCCAATACAGATACTCTATTAAATATTCCCTCTATTGGTCCTTCATACCAGGCTAATTATGTTGATCAGGCATATCTTGAAAATGGAAATTATATGACTAAACTGAGTGGGAACAATCAATTTATATACCCTGAACGAAACATTCTTACCAATAGAGAGCGAGTAAACCAATCTCTCCTAACTATAACGAAGGACTCCTACTCCGTATTATTGCAAAAACAGAATGCTGAGATTGGAAAAATCAACCTTCCCAATATTGCCGATTATGAAAGAGAGTTTTCTGTTGATGTTTATGCAAGTAGTTACATGAACAAACCAAAATTGAGAATAAAGTATATTATTCCTTCAATTCAAAACTATGATTACTCTCAACAAATTGTATATCTCCCACAAAAAACCGTCTCCTACCTTGCACTAGATGATAAATATCTTATACTTCCAGATAATCTATCCGAACGTGAAGAAATATATATTGGTGAATATGTGCTCGAATATGGCAAAAAAAATGCCATATATTATTCAAATAACGGAGTGTTGGAGCACGTATACCTAGAGCTTCCACAAATTGCTCTCAACCTTGGAGATATCTCACAGACAATACAGGTTAAAGGTAATTTCCCCAAAGCACAAATAAATCCAGATATCTCATCTATTGTGAGTGAACTACATGATTGTAGTTATGAAAAGTCAGAATATATTAACAAAGAACAGATATATGTATCAGGAGATGAATATGCGCTCAGATATACAGCCAGAAATGGAAATGTGTGTGATCATTTGGCTTTCCCCAACCTTTCACATAATGTGGGATATGTATTAGCAATAGAGTCAAAAAATGATTCTGGTCTCCCCATGAAAATATGTGTTGAGGACTATGAACTAAAAAAGTGTATATATGAAGATGAGTTGTCGCTCTTTAAAAGTTATCAGACGGATTATTTTATAATTCCACCATATAAAGACAGTTTATCGGGTTATAAATTAGTATTAAGCAATAAAATAGTATAAAAAATATATCGCTTATCCCCTTTCCTTATACGTATTTCAGTGGACTCAATTGGGAACAATCACCTCAACAAGCTGTAACACAAACAGTCACTAACGATCAGGCATTCGAACAAAATTGGACTGCATATTTGGTGTCTCCTGAGCAACAAAATATGCCACATTTTCTCTATCCTCTCATTGGAACAAAATTAACCAATCATGTTCTGGTCAATAATTGGGAGAATGGTTGGGTAATGAATGAAGATGAAGGCTTGAATAAGGTTGTGGTTTTTTATTTTATGCCTAATTACTTACTGATTGGTGGTATTTGTATCGCTATTGTTTTCCTGTGTATTATCTTCACTCATAAAAAAAAATATTCACATGGATAGACAAGTAATTCAGAAAAGAATCATTATTTGTGTGATACTTGGTGTGTCAGTGTTGATTTCACAATTCATAACCACACATTATTATCCGGAACCTTCTCAGTTTGACTCTGTACGACTTAAGAATGATGTGCAATCGATAGTAACGGGGGTTTCCTCATTTCACCTTTCCCTCCCTCATTTTGAGCTGATTTCGCAGAAAATTGAGCCAACCCCAATACCAGAATCTCAACCTCTAGTAGATATGGAAGTTATCCCCACAATGGCATATGAAGTTGCCCCCACTTCTCCCCCTGTTTTAATCACTTCAATACAGCCTACAAAGATACTACTTCCTACCTTTTCCCCTAAGGTAACGTTAAAGCCGAGTATAGTACAACCAACACAAGCACCTGAACCAACAAAGACACCAAAGCCAACAAAAGGACCTGATGTATTCCCTATTGATCCTGCCAAAAAACGTCCCGGTGAAACAGTTGATGATATTATTGCCCAAGCTGCCGCAAAAGCATGTGCTCCTAAGGAGGTTCTCCGAACACTTGCGTCCATTGAAAGTGGTGGATTTTTCGATACAGTAAGCCCTAAATATCTTCTTCTTTATAACTCAGAGAATTGGTGGAATAGTGAGTTTATTACCGAAGAAAAACGCATTTGTAGTGGATATGCGTATGATGGCAATACAGGAATCGTTTTTCCAGATAGTAAATATGCGGGTTATAAATGTAGAGATGGAAGTGGAAGTGGACTTGGAGTTGTGGGAGTAATGTCATTATCACCTTATTTATATAGCCATTATAAAGATCAAGCGGCAAAAGCTATTGGGTCTAAGAATGTTGATAGACGTATTATTTTTGATTCGCTTGTTATTGCGGGAATGAATATAAAGGAAAATACGAAAGCAACAACATGTACTAATTGGGATGCACGAACGGTTGTGAAGGCAGCATGTAGCTATTATGGAAGTTGTGGGACGAAAGATGGAACATACTACTGTGCTACATTCTGTAGGAACTATCAGAAATACGGCGGCAAAGACTGCTCAGGGGCAATCTCACAGTTCACAGATACATGTTGGAAATAGATATTTTGACCTATTTTGCAATTCTCGCATATGCCATCCAGTGACGTTTTATGCTTCGTTTTCCCCACCCTTCCTAAAGTCTCCCTGGCATAAAGGTCACGTGGGACGGCATACTGCTTCGAATTACATATTTATTTTTAGTGAAGTATTTTATGCCATGACGATTTCAAAACCTGTTTGAGCGCTCGAATTATCATTGTGCGAGTTCGTCGTATGGAAAAGGCGTAAAATACGAAGCCCGCACTAATAATATGGTTATTATTATTTTTTAGCTTTTGGAGCAAGCTTTTTCCACTCTTTGGAAAGTTCAGCCTTCAGTTTGTCCATTTCTTTTGCTTCATGTTTTACTTCCTTTTTAAGGATTTCAACTGTTTCATTTGCAACTTCTGCTACTTTTTCTTTATCAATTGATTCTACTGTGCCTTTTGCTTCTGCAAGTGTTTTTATGAACTCTTTTTTTGCTTTTTTATAAACTGTGGTTGCTTCTTCTGTTGCTTCACCAAAAATTTCCTTAACTTTCTTTTCTAAATCTGCATCTGCGAGAAGTTTTTCGAGTTCTTTGATCTTTTTTGCAACTAATTTCTGATTTTCAGGTCCTGAAGTTGAGGAAAGAAAAAATGCTGCAAGCCCACCAACGACTGCACCAAATAACAAACCTAATCCAAATTTTGAGGATGATTTTGAATCTGACATATGTATATAAAAAAATGGTAACTATATTCAGTGTAACACAAACAAAGGCAAAGAATGAATATTAAATTTTTAATTTTTATTCAATTTTAAGGTGATTTCAAATTTGAAATTTGAAATTAAAAATGAATGAGAGACTGTACCTTATGGACGAGTGGTTGGAGTAGGTGTAAGAGTTGGAGTAGGCGTATTTGTTGGTGTTGGAGTAGGAGTTGCTGTTGGAGTAGGTGTTATTGTTGGGGTTGGGGTAATAGTTGGAGCAATAGCACAAGATCCAATAACATATTTTCCAACACACCCAGATCTCATCCAATCCTGCGTGCTACAGGTGTATCCAATTTTCTGGCATATTTTTTGACAATCAGTTTCTCCACATACAAACAGCATAGATTGTTGGAGATGGTATAGCGACTGGGATTGTGGGAACCAAAGTTGGAACGACTTTTAATGATGAACCTTTCAGCTGTCCAAATGCGCTACCAGAAGTTGTTGGACCAATAGGTGTTGGAATAAGTGTTGCCCCACCAGTTGTTACAGGAGGTGTAGGACTGCCTGTGATAACAGATGATTGTGCTTTTGTAGAAAAGGTCCATGGCACTCCCCCATTATCAAATTTTGTTTCTCCAATTCTGATTTGAAAATAGTATGAAGTCGACGGAGACAGAAGTGTGATTTCTACTGAATGATTTTTTTGTTTTTGACTTTCAGGAGCAAATAAATTAAGTGATGTGGGAGATGAGCCATATTCAACAACTCCTTGTGTCTCCTGATCTGTGGTCCAGGCAACTTTTGCGGTGTTTGTTGAGATTCCGGTAATAATAAGGTCTCTTGGAGCTGAATCAGATGCCTTGGTAAAGACATTTTGAACAAGAAGAAATCCACCCACAACAACGACAATAGATGCTACAACTCCTATTGCTATTTTTACGGCTGCAGTTGATTTGATTGAAGGAAACTTCATAGTAAAAGTAAAACTCTCATCATGATGCCCACCATCACAAATATTCCCCCTGCTATAAATAACTTGGGCATTTCATCCATAATACCAGACTGTGGGAGAGCAGTTGGGCGTGTTTGTTGACTGTATACTGATGTGGGGACAAATGCAGTTGGAGTAAGGGATGTAGCTGTTCCACCTGAACCAATAGTGACAATGGATGTACCATTTTGTGCACAGTTAATGACGTTAATGGGATCAACGGCGTTTTTAATAACCTTTGATGAGTTGCTTACGTCTGCTCGACAATCATATGTGAGTGTGGCTTGACCATTTTTGCCAGGATCCGTGACAAGACCTGCAATATATATTTTCCCTGCTGTAATATTATTAGTTACTGCAGGAAAATATGCAGCAGCAGAGGCGCTTTGAGCTTCAATAAGCGTAGAATCATACAAGATC
Source organism: Candidatus Roizmanbacteria bacterium (assembly GCA_026395455.1). Classification (GTDB taxonomy): domain Bacteria; phylum Patescibacteriota; class Microgenomatia; order UBA1406; family GWC2-37-13; genus JAKBEU01. The sequence continues at coordinate 9,292 of JAPLYR010000054.1, forward strand.
CACATGTCTGTAGAGGTGATTTGATCGCTTCCAGCATCAATTACAGCATTTAATGTAAAGGTTGAACCTGGCGCTACGGTAACTGTTCCTTGATCAAATTTAAGAGAAGCTGCTTCAACAGGAAGAGTGGCAAATAAATAGGCAAACAGACAAATAAAAAAATAGATACTTACCAAACGGAGTATACGCATTATCTCCTATTATTCATCATTTTTTATTTAATTTCAAGGCGGAAATCTTTTGATTCAGGATAGGTGACTTGTGCGCTCTCATTCACAAGCTTGGAACTTTCATTTCCAACTGGTTTAAGCGAAAATGTGTACGTCCCTTTCTTTTTTGCAACAAAGGTTAACGAAAGAAGTGGTGTGTTAGCAAAACGTATTGGTTCTGTTATAGAGAGATTTTTTGTTGCCGAAACAGAAAGATGATTGGATCGATCATATGTAAAAATACGGAATGAATCTACTCTATTTTGAACAGACTGTCGGTTGGATAGGGAATAAGAGTAGGAGCAACAGTTGGACTAATATGCACCTCAGTACTCCCACTATTTTGGTTTGATTGCAATTTTCCCGATACAAAATAGCCAACAACACTTGCAAGTAATAGGACTACAGCAAGAATAAGGAGCATTGTTCGAGTATAAATTGTGTGGGGTGGGGTGGTATTTTCCATATGATTATTCTTCATCAAACTTAATAGATAACGACTGTAATATCATTGAATAGTCTTGTGAATCAATACCGCCATCATAATTTAAGTCACCAATTGCTATTTTTGCGGCATCGGTAGTCCCAAGATTGGTGCGAATAAAGGTTGTATCGTATGCGTCGATAATGCCGTTTTGCTTTCCGCCTGCTTCAGGCAAATCTCCGCCCATTTGGATTATTTTTGTGAAGTCGAGAGTATTTGCACCAGCTTGAAGGACTATGGCACCGTCTGAGCAACGATATGTCCCACCTTTTGTTTCAGTAGGAGACATACCACACACTTTCTTTTGAACGTGCTTTGGACCTTTTATATATACCATATATCCACCGCCTGTTGGGACACCATCAAAATCTGCTTTTCCTGTCCACTCTCCTGTATCCCCAACGGTGAATTGAACAGATTTTGTTAGGGCGGCAGTAAGATTGGTTCCAGCAAGCTTTACCTGAACTGTTATTGGATCTGCTTTTACAGGTTTTTTTATTACTCCCTGTAGTTTTATTTTCAATGTTAATGACACTGCCGAGGCTTTGCCTGGAGTTGGGGTTATTGCTCCAGGAGTTGTTGGTGTTGTGGTCGACCCAGCAGGAACTGATGTTGGATATACGGGTTGAGAAACAATATTCAACGATTGAGTAAATTGGTCCCCACTCATGGATCCGTAGTAATACCCCGCTTTATTATCTCCTTCTCCCCATGAATTTGGCTGTTGAATAAGAATAGATGTACTCGCAGTTGATGAAAATTCACCATTAATAATAAGTTCTTTTCCTGCTTTATTTTTTAAGGAAACAGTGTCAAAATATGCTTCTGAACCCCTCCCAGAACTTACTCGGACAAGATAATGACGATCATCTCCCGACCCAGTAAGAGTTACTGTTTTTGTTTGAGTTGCAAAATCAGTTCCTGCAGCAAAAGTCATTGAAGTAACCTCTTCACCTTTCTTTTTGCTATTTGCACACGTGTCAGAATTACATATGAGACTTACTTTATTTCCCGTATTTTTGGCAAGAACTGAATACACTTTTGCTTCAAAAGTATATGTTCCAAATGGAAGAACTACATCTTGATCATAGCGAACTTCTGCACCGATCACATTGAGTGATCCAACTTTATTTGACCCGGCACAACACTTGTCTCCAGTTCCCGCAGATATAACACATTTTGTGTCATCAAAATATCCGCCTTCTGTACCCGCTGCACACGTAAACACATTTGCGGTGCCGTCATATCGACTATGTACACAACCTGTTAATCCCGCACCTTCAACTGTGACGCAGTCTAATTTTTTTCCATAGTCACATGAAACGTATACTTGATCATAGGGACGTACTGTAGAGGGCGCTACTGAAGCCTTAACAAATGTGGGGGCAGTACATGCAGGTGCTGCAGGAGCTGCAGTTTCTCCCGCACCTCCGTTATCATTCCCGCCGCCGCCATTGTCGTTTCCTCCACCACCGTTATCAGTCCCGCCGCCGCCATTGTCGTTTCCTCCACCACCACCTGCACAGGTGCATTGACGGGTTTGTTTTGTACCAGCAGGAGTACAAGCCGTCGTAGTTTCGTAACACTTTCCATCACTTTGTGGTCCAATACATGATACTCCAGCCCAATTACATGTTGCTGCAGCATCTGTTACCTTACATGTTCCTGTCCCATCATTTTTACCCGGTGTACAGTTGTTGTTTGTATTTCCAGAGCATGAAGCACTTTGTCCTGTACAATCACTATTTTGACAACAACCCGCTTGAACATCAATATTAAACATCAAGAAAATAGATGCACAAAACAATAGTGTAATAAATAGTTTTTTCATTCTGCTGAGTTGTTAATCAATAACGATCCAAATACTCCCATTGTTTTATCTATTGATCCAAACGTATTTGCTGTTGAATCAATTTCCCATGTGTTTGGTTGTATACGAGGTTCACTAAGTTGTTTAAAGTCTGAAAACTGTGAATTTTTTAATCGTTCACTTCCCCATGCATCCTCGATAGAAATGCGATCAATTTCACATTCACTACCATCTTCACAAAAAATACGAAGCATAAGTTCTTTGTCCGCTATGCCATCCACAATTGAGATCTTGCCCTGATATTCGGAAAAGCCACTTTTTTGAGGAAATGTAGGAGTTTTATAAACTACAGCACCATTTTTATATGTTCCACAGGATGTTTCATTGCATATTAATGCAACAACCAGTCCAGGTCCTCGTTTTACATGTGCGATTGCATCCAATGTGAGAACATAGTCTCCCCTTTCAAGTTTAATTGCTTGTTCATATCGGAATGGTGCCTGATATAACACGAGTGAATTGATATAAAGAGTATCGGTACGGGGAAGTATATCTGTTGTTGTTGCTTCGGCTCCTGCTCCTCCGATAACTGGTGTTGGCGATGGTCCTCTTGTTGGTGTTGGTCGAGTTGTCACTCCAGGAACTGGAGTTGTTGTCGCAACAAGAATGGGTGTTGTTACTGTTCCCGGTGCACTAACCGTTGGTTGAATTCCAGTATAATCTAGATTTTTTTTCTCAATTGTATCTGGAAGGCTGGTTCGCGAAGTGTCATTCCATTTGAATGAAACTGGTAGTTTTGAATCTGTATTCATATTAAAGAGCACTTTTACCAAACTAATGGGAGCATTTCCCATAAATGGATTGTTATTTGTTGTTTGTCGAATACCCATCACTTGAACAGTGTGTGTCACTGTGTCTACTCTCGTACTATTTGTGAGAATTTTTACATCATCCGAAATAGGGATAATCATATTTGCAGCATTTGCTGCGTCGGTTGGAGAAACCTTTGTTTGATCGTATACAAAAGACAAATCGAAGGAATAAAATGTTTGGATTGATCTGAAGAATAAGTTCAAATGGATTTCCGGGGCTTATCGTTGCTCCCTCTGGAAGCGCAAACTGAGCAACTGGCACTGATGAAGCCTTTGTTCCACGCAAATATTGTTGGACCCAATAAGATGCACCCACAACCACAACAACAAGAATGAGTCCAATAGCTATCTTTCGAATATTTTTTTGCATATCAGTCGCCCTTTTTATTTAAATTCTTTGCCACAATTCCATAATCTTTCACATCGGTACTTCCATCAAAATTCATATCTCCCTCTGCAGACTTTGTTTGCGTTGTTTTCTGTGCATCAGCAATGTCTCCTATTCGAGTGAGGTCTGTTATATCGATTATATTAAATCCGGCAGCTGTTTTGTCAAGACCGTCAATATCTCCAGAATACATTGGTCTTGTATTGATCTCATTTGAGATAAGTTGTCCGCATCCTGACTCTTGTGAATTACCAAGACAGTTGAGAACTTTTTTCCATTTTAAAAATATATTCTTATATGTGCGTTGCACGGTATGTGGTTGTTTAACAATCATTGCATAGGGCTTTGTTATTTTCAGATTAAATTGGAGCTGTGGATAGGTTGAAAAATAAGTTGATGAGCCCATACGGGTAAGTGTTACAACTTGCGCACAGTTTGTATCGTCTGGACAAACTCTTTCCCCATTATTTCCCGTTATCATTACACTCACTTGTGGAATTGATGTGACCGATTGAGCAACATCTGGGAAATTCAGTCTGAAAATAATATCAGAAGAGTTGGTTGGCGTTATAGGAGTTGGAGTTGGGGGTGCTTTTGTTGGACAGATATTACATCCACAGTCAATTGCTGGTGAGGTAGTAGATACCGACCCAAATTGATTGGTGGCGATTACTGAAAAATTGTGCAATTTAAAATCTCCACACCATGAATATAAATAAGAGGTTGCATTTTGAGCAAGACCGGTCAGTGCTTTTCCATCTTTAAATAATGTATATCCTGTTTCATTTTCTGAATCTCCCCATTTCAATATAATATTTCTTCCACACGAAGACGTACAACTCAGATTCTTTGCTGATGCTGCACGTGGATCTTTTACAATAGCGGTAAAGGTAAGAGGATTTTGTTCTCCCTCTAAGGTATATACATATCCGGAAACGGGTTGTGTCGCAGTATCAACAGTAGATACTCCAACTACTTGAGACTGAAGTAAATCAAGAGTTATTGTCGATTCTGAGGAAGGTTGCCCATTATTGATTATTTTAAAGTACAAAGGAATGATAATTGATTTTGGAAGTGTCGCTGCTGATTTTTTTGAAACATAGACAAGTCTTCTCAGTGGTCTATACAACGAAACACCCGCATTTATTGAGTCAGTCGCTAAGGTGGGTTGTTCTTTAGGAACAATAAGCTCAAACCCTGTTGGAAGTTCTGCAATAGTTTTTTCTGCGACAAAATCAAGAGTTGTCCCAACACTTTTGAAGACAACATCAACCCCAGAAACACCAGAAGGTGCAGTTGCCATTAAATTTACCTTGATTGCATCCCCCGCTTTTACTTGCATGGATGTTGCTGAAAATGAGAAGTGTGCAGCAGATGATGAAGCCTTAGATTTTGTGAGATATCCATTGAGATAAAACCAAAGTCCTGCACTTACTCCTAAAACAACACATGCAATGATGATAATTTTTATTATGTGTTTCATATTATTTTAAAAATGTGTTTCGCCAAATTTCAAAATCTAATACACTGACTTTTTTATCGCTATTAAAATCTGCTGATGATAACGGATTTGGATCGATAAGTGCATTATTTCCTACAGATTGAAGTTGGGATTTAAATACATCAAAATCTGAAGTATTAATGAGTTGATCACAGTTTGCATCCCCTTTTATACGAAGTGGGCATGGTTTTGGAGTTGGGGTTGGGGTTATGCAGATTGGCATCGGCATGACCTGTGCGCATGCCATTCCAACACGACAAGTAGGCATAGGAGGTTGATAACATTGTGAACCAATTGGGCATGACGACTTACCACAACAAGGACCTGTTGCAGCACAACACGTCTGTCCACCACAGCCATCTGAAACACATTGAGTAGGTTGCCCGCAAGAGCCAATACAGGATATTGTCCTTCGATAACATACTGCGGAAGCAGAAACCCCACTTGAAGAAGGATTACTCACTGTAGTTTGTTGGAGAGTGTTAGAAGTTTTGCCAGATGTATTTACAACAGATGGAGCTCTTTGTAAAATCCCACTATTTACGGATGTGTTTTGTATAGGTGAACTCATATCCCCTTCCCCTACTGGCATTGCATACACTATACCCGAAGATAAAAGTAAGAATGCACCCATTATAATGACAAGCTTTGTACGCAACATATCTAGATAGTATCACTATAGAGAAAAGAAGAATGATTTGCAAGACAAATTAATTAAAAAAATGTTTTTGTTTAAACGTCCGGATGTTTTAACGTTATTTTAAGAATGTATTGCGCCAAATTTCAAAATCTAATACGCTGACTTTTTTATCGCTATTAAAGTCCGAGTTTGCCTTAGGGTTAAAGTCTACAATTATGCTGTTCCCATATGACTGTAATTGAGCTTTAAAAATATCAAAATCTAAGCTGTTGACAACTTGATCACAGTTCGCGTCTCCTTTTGGCAAAAGTAACGAACAGTTAGGTGTAGGAGTCGGCACACAGGCAGCAGTTGCAGGACAACATGATTGCCCACCACAGCCATTTGATGCACAACGGGCAATTTGACCACATGTGGCAGTACATGCAAGAGCAACTGGCTGACAAGGAGCTGGAGCACTTCCTCCCCCACCTCCACTATCATCACCTCCACCACTCTTTCCTCCACCAGGTGCAGGAACATATACTCTCGTGAAATTCCCAGGGTCTGTTGCACATGAACCTCCCGCACAATCTGACTTACCGGTAACTGTACCTGAACTATCTTTTATAACCCAATATCCTCCAGAACTTTTGGCAGCATTTACCGTGAATTGAATAGATGTTAAAATAACGAAGATAAAAAATACTCCACCAATTAAAATAATGAGATTTGTGCGAAACATATCAATATAATACTATAGTGAAAAATACAGACATAAGCAAACAGTTAGATCACCTTCAACAATCGAAAGAGACCAAATGAAATGAAGTAGAAGAGAACAATCTGGAAGAGTGGTAAATAGAGTGATAAAAAGATTGTGACAAGGGCAAGAATAAAGAATGCTTCATTGTGAATAGCAGGGAGCAACCCTTTGGTGATAAGCATGAGAATAATAAGCATCAACAGAATTCGTGGATTAAACCAATACAATGGCCATCCAAAAAACATGGCGCACCCGACAAGAATGGCTGCAAGAATGAGAAAAATTTCTTTGGTATCAAAGTAAAATGGTCCGAGGTACATAAATTCATGTTACTGACAAATATCTAACATGTCAACTTTATTTGATGCTATTTATTTTGTGATTGCTTCAAGATCACTTTGAGAAGGAGGTGTATCGGTCTCAGGCACTCGAATTGTTATGGTTTTTTTCTCTCCTTTTATGGTAATGGTATATGTGTATATTTTGTATGGGATTTCATCAAGATTAACAGTTGTAATAGTCTTTCCACTATATGTTTGTGCATAGGTCCCTTTTGAAATTTGTTTCATAGGTTCTGTTTTTACTTTGTCAAGTAGCGTCTTAAATTCATCCATATTTGCAATGATGGCTTTCTGAGTTTTTATTTTATTCAGACTTCCGTCTGATTTATCAAAAATGCCACCAAGATATTTGTTTGCATTTGATGCAATATACTGCTCAGGATGACTTCTTAATGTTGCAGAATCATTAATAAAAAAAATAGCATTGCATAACGTTGCAATTCCCAAGCTCAACATCAAAATACTTATTATTTTCAAGCCATTAAAAAATTGAGTTTTCATATTAATTACAATAATCCCCCTCTAAATTGAGAACGTATCCCGATGTGCTTGGTGAAAATGATTTGGAACTATATGCCCCAGCAACACGATATATAACCACATTAATACTAGTCATCGTCTCCGTACTCACATAGTCACTACCTCCTGCGGCAATAGTTTTACTAAATCTACTAGTAGCACCAACTGTCATACTGTTTGTGCATTTATTATTAATAACTATCATTACTAGATTGGGCGTACAACAATAAGCAGTGCCCCAAAAGGAGCTTGAACACTGATATCCATTATTAGGTCCAAATCCATATGTCCCACACCCTCCACCCGTATTTCCACAATAACTTTGTGCGATTCCCGTCGCAGTTACACACTTTGCATCATTTGAAACTGTTGGAGCAGCTGCAACTTGAGGGGCGGTACACATACATTTTGTAATATCTTCGACATTGGCTCCAAGTGGATATGTATTACATGTCGAATCATCAAACCATATTCCTTGGTTTGATTTATGGACGATGCGAGTATTACAATCATTGAAAGGACAAGTTTTACTAACGGTTGAGCAAGCCTCCGTACAGGTATACCTTTGACATGCAATTGTCACATTAGAGTCTACTACTGCAGCTGTCTTACATTTACAAATTGTCTTCATTTCTGTCTCTGTTTTAGGCTTACATGTTGCCCCGTCAATAATGTTGTATGGTGATGCATTTGTTTTATAATATGACTGCCCTGTATCTCCTCCTGCTGCACCACAAACACCGCTTTGATCATTACAATTAATGTTTGTACCAGGACATGCGGTTGGAAGCGTAATTGGTGCTCCTTCAACACAATAGTGTGTGTCTATATTGCCCCATGTTACCTCATTACAACTTGTTGGACTTGAATAACTATAACAAGCTTGATTTGATGTGGTTGACACAGATGCACAAGCCGTAGATTTTGATTTGTAATAACTAAACGTATCCACCCCCTGATAATGAGCATTTCCAGCTCCACAATTGGCGGAAAGGAGTTCACAATTTGAAGCGGGATCAACAACTGGAGAGACGACTGGTGACACAATTGGTGAGACTGCAACTTCCGGATTGGCGCAACCATCACCCCATGCGCCTTCCCCTACTTGACAGGTAAGATTTCCACCACAATGTGTTACGACTGCATTATTTTGTGCATCACACCTTGCAAATTCAACATTTGAAATGCAGTGAAACTTCTCATCCTTTGGGATTACTTTACCTGTATCTGTGACCGTACAGGTTGTTGGAACTGGGGTATTTGCAGTTTCATAATCTGCCTGTGCACCACCATCTACGGTATCATTGGGACATTCAAACCATCTAGTTGCACCGTAGGTGTTTCCATACACTGCATCTGTACATGGAGTATTCATTCCATTATTTGCCCTAGCTGTTGCACTCGCATATATTCGAACCTTACCCTTTTGTAAAAAACAACACGCCATGCCTTCAGTGCGCCCATTATTATTTTGAGGATATAGTCCTTGAGGGGTATCTGTCGCTGGAGCGACGACATTTTTACAACAACAGTTCAATACTGTGTTGTTTTCCGAGTTCCATTGAGTATTTGAAATGTAGAGACCACCTTTTGCTTCACAAACCATTGAACAATTTTGAGTACCTGGAGTACCCGTCAAATGAGTTCCTGTGGTACAAGATTTTTCTGGGACAACAACAGGTGGACAATAATATCCGTAATATGTTGGTGCGCTACCTAAAGTACATGCTGTCGTACAACCTGTACTATTACTCCCTGCATTACAAATGGGTTGAGTACCACAATAAT
>JAPLYR010000150.1:0-5078 GCA_026395455.1 Candidatus Roizmanbacteria bacterium
AGTCCATTTTCGAGAGATTTGCCACGCACTAACTCTGTTACTTCAGTGTCACCAAAATTGAGACATGCAATTTTAAGTTTTTCGCAAGTAGCTTCACCGAGCACAACACCATGCTTTAAATGAATGTAATTAGCAATCACTTTGTCCATATAATCTCCAGCCTGTTTAAGCGACTTGTATGAAACAATACCTCCACCACTGATAACACTGATTTCTGTGATGCCCGCACCCATATCGACAACTAAATGAGGTTTATGAAAAAAAACATTAAATCCCGCTCCAGCTGCAGTTGCAAGTGGCTTCTTAATCATAGAAACAGATGAACACCCAGACTTAAGAAGCGCTTCTTCAACAGCTTTTTGCTCAATCTCAGTTGCAATTGTAGGAACAGCGGTTATGGCATGAATAGGTGGCTTTATAAGCATAGACCTTGTATAGGGCGCCACAGACTTATCAATATAATAGCGAAGAAGCGCTACCTCAGTATCAAAGTCTGAAACAATTCCGTTCACCATTGGCTTAATAATCTGAAGAAACTCTGGTGTTTTTCCTAAAATTTGTTTTGCTTCTGATCCAAAAAATAAATATTCCTTTGTTGGTTGAGTACGAAGCGCTGCGCAGGTTGGCTCTCTCAGAACTACACCCTTTCCTTTAAGACCAATCTTTGTTGTATGAGTGCCCAGGTCAAATGCGACTGGCAATTGGGTAAATGGCGATATACTCTTTACAAGATTTTGTATAAAATAGAACATATGAAATTACATCACTACACAAACACCATTAAATACCTTTATTATATCCTTTTTTTTGTATTGCCGTTCGTGGTTTTACCAGTCAATTCAGAACTGTTTGAATTCAACAAAATTCTCTTCATTTATCTCATCGCCACACTTATATGTGGAGTATGGTTGTTGAGATCATTTCAGGAAAAACGGTTTGCAATCCGAAGAACGCCCCTTGATATACCCATAGGTATCTTCTTGGTGAGTCAGATTATAAGCGCACTTCTTTCCATCGATCAACACACTTCATTTTTTGGCTATTATGGTAGATTCAACGGAGGATTATTAAGTATTCTCACTTATATATTCCTCTATTATGGTTTTGTTTCTAACATAGAAAAAAATAAAAATAAAGTAATCAAAGCAATTTTTGGTATCTCTGCAATATCCTCACTCCTTGTGGTACTTTGGGGGCTTCCAGGAACTTTTAATCATGATCTATCATGTCTTTTGTTTACTAGTAAATTTGATAATACGTGTTGGACTGCGCAATTTAGACCTGCAGAACGAATGTTTTCTACATTAGGTCAACCTAATTGGCTTGGAGCATACTTGTCTATCACTTTTTTCATTGGGATATTTTTGTCATTTACTTCACAATCTAAAAAGTGGAGGTTGATTGGCATCATTGGTGTTTTGTCTTCCTATGTAGGAATTCTCTTAAGTAGATCGCGTTCCTCCATGGGGTCACTTGTTCCTGGAACTATTCTATTATCACTCTATCTCTTAATCCTATTTCTTAACAATAAACATTGGTTTTCTTCATTCAAAAAAAAACTACTCCTTATTTTCCTTGGTGGACTTATCGTTATTACCTTTATAACTAAAACAGGTATTCCGCAGGTCGACTCTCTATTAACCTTCTCATTCCTAAAGAAACAGGCACCCGCCCCAATCGCAGTTACTGCTCCTGTTGAAGTAACTAAATCACTTGAAGTCGTAGGTGGGATAACTGAATCTCTCGATATACGAAAAATTGTGTGGAAAGGTGCTTGGGAACTTGGAATGCAGTATCCCTTATTTGGGACAGGCGTTGAAACATTTGGGTATGCATACTATTCTGTGAGACCGGTTGCTCATAATTTAACTTCAGAGTGGGATTATCTTTATAATAAAGCTCATAATGAATATCTCAATCTACTTGCAACAACAGGATGGTTTGGATTAGGGTCATATGTCCTGCTCATGATGTGGATGGGAGGACTCATCATACTGCGGATTATTAAATATAAGTCAGACACAACCTCAGTTCTTTTTTATCTCGCACTAATTGGAATATATATATCAATTTGCATAACAAATTTTTTTGGGTTTTCTATTACTGTTATAAACACCTATTGGTATTTAACTCTTGGTTTTCTTGTTCTTTATGGAGAGCCAGATTCAATACCTAATACAAATCATAATAGAGTATCTCTTGCACAAACAGGCATCGCAATCTTAGTTGTACTCTGGCTTCTCAATTCAATAGGCACCTATTGGGTTGCTGACTTTAAATATGCACAGTCAGATGCTGCACTCAAAAGCAACAATACGGAAGCATCTGTTCGATTGTTGCAAGAAGCATTAGCACTTCGGGACGAACATGTGTATGAAGATAAATTATCATATGCACTAGCTCAATATGCGTATCTTGCCTCATATCAAAAACAAAAAGATAAAGCAATAGAGATGATTGACATTGCAGAAAAATTGAATTTAAAATCAATCAAATCATCTCCTCAGAATGTTTTGTACTGGAAAACGAGAGTCAAGAATCAGTTTATCTTTTATCAAATGAGCTTAGATAAAAAATATTTATTTACTGGACTTGCAGCGTTAGATGAAGCAACTAAACTTGCATCAACAGATCCAAAGATTCCCTATTTTTCCGCAACTTACTACTCACTTTTGTATGATGATGAAAAAGATATAAAACAAAAAAAGTTATTTAAAGATAAATCTATGGAGTCAATCGAAAAGGCAATTGCATTAAAACCAGACTATGGGGATGCATTTTATCTCAAGGTGCAACTTCTAAAAAAGTATGGCAATAAAGTCGAAGGAAAAAAATTACTAGAGTGGTATATCCCACGATTTGCACCAACGAATGAGGAGATAAAAAAAGAACTTTCAAGCTTCTAAGATTAAACTCAAGGGACAGGTGTTAATTGTGGAGCATTAGAGCTGCTTATATAATATTTGCAGATCGCAGTATTTGCTACATTACACTTTGCACCAGTCGTAAATCCCTTTATATTTACTCCATTGTTACGATCAAGATCATTTTCTAAGTAGGTATAGAGGTAATAATATGAAGATGGTCCTCCTCCAGATGGAGTAGGTTCTGGTGAATATTTATACACATAGTTTGTACTTGGATCACTGGCGACTTTAACTATATATACTGTTTCGCTTGGATCACAGGTTACAGTGTCGCATAGTTTCTTATTTGCATTAGTGACAAAATCAAATGTCGGATAACTACGATTGTTCTCGTAATATAATTCTAAGGCTTTTTGAAATTGCGCAAGATCATTTTTTCGACTTGCGTCTCTTCCTCTTTTCATTGTTGTATTAAAATTTCCGATAAGTAAAACTGAGAGAATTGAAAGTATAACCATAGCCAGCATAAGCTCAATCAATGTAAAAGAATGTTGAACTGTATTTTTTTTCATACCTTTAGTATATCTTTTTTAAAGATATAAAATCAAATAAAAGAAAAAGGAGAACGAGATAGTAGCTATTAAAAAATGCGTGATAGGAAAAAAAATAGCCAAAGAAAAGAATAAGAACGATCTTTCTATTTAAAGTAAGTTTAGTATCTATCATGAGTAAGATTGTAATAAGGAGTGCCACAACTGCACAAACCATAAAGACAGACTGCATCTGCTCAAGAGGTATATTAAAGAGTTGATAGACAATGTTTGGAATAGTAACTGACATTTGAAATGGTGCCCCCTTCATAATAATTCCAGTAGGTTGATTCACAGTAACTACATTCTTGAAAAAGGAACTGGGATTCCATAGGAAAAATATCAATATTGTGAGAAACGGAAGAAGGAACATGACCAACATCACTCTTTTTTGAAAAAGTTTTTTTATAAACAATGGAAACAGAATAATCATATTCTGTTTAAATAGAAAAAAACATGATAGAACCAATGAAAACAATTTATACTTTTTTCTTTCCTGGAAGTACAGTGCGAGCACAAAAAGAAAAAAGATTACAGTATCCAAATAGGCATGCTCTATCATGTAGAAAGAGCGGGGAGCAAATAAAAAAAGAGAAGAGTATAAGCTTTTCTGTTCTGTATTTTTTTTCTGCAATTTATTTAATAGTAAATACGTTGTAATCATTGTTATAACCAATCCAAATCGAGGATCATTAAACAGTGCTACAAACGGAAGAAAATACACAATACTAAGCGGGAGATAATTAAAATAATCTGGCTCCATATTCTTATACACTCGAGAATACGTACTATCATAGGGATTTAAACCTTGCATAAGCTTTTGAGGGGCTTCCTTTAAAATAACAAAAGAATCTACAGTTGGTCTTGGAGAGCCAAATATAGTAAGTAGTGACAGGAATACAAAAAATATGATAAATATATGTGAAGATATTTCTTTTTTCCAAAACAACTTCAAAAAAACGTAAATACAAAATACAAAAAATGATAGTTGTCCTATCAATTTAGTAAGGGAATCCTGATATAAACCCCCATAGAAAAAAGCGCTAATAAGAAGTATAAATAAGATTCCCCATTGGTGAGAGCGTGAATCCTCTTTAATAATGGGAGTGTTTCTTAGTATAATCCAAGCAACTATGCCAAAGACAAGTAAGAAAAAGAAAGAGCTTAGATTAAAAAAGCCAAGATTTGGAACAATGCCAAAGATAAGTATAAGTGCGAGAAATAAGTGGATGTTCATTGCTTTGTTTATTGTAGCATATGGCATTTTTTTTATAGTATTGAAGGATAAGCTTCCCTTTACTCCAGACTTTGGGAGTAGTGACGCGTTTCATTCAAACGTTTCATTTAAGTACTATTTATGGCAGTCAATTCGCTCTGGAGTTCTCCCTTTTTGGACAGATAAACTCTCAGGTGGATTTCCAATAATTGCTGAAACTCAAATTGGGGCTTTTTTCCTCCCACACTTTATTATCTTTCCCCTTTTCTCAACATTTTCACATGCATACATGTTTTTATTTGCTTTTCACCTCTTATTACTGTCAGTGGGAATGTTCTTATTATTGCTTCTACTGCAAATTCCTTCTCTTTTATCCTTCCTTCTCGCACTTACCCTTACGTGGTG
>JAPLYR010000150.1:5127-9483 GCA_026395455.1 Candidatus Roizmanbacteria bacterium
CTTACCCTTACGTGGTGTGGGGCAGTTTCTTTTAGATGGGTACACTTTAACTTTTTACAAGTATTCTCACTGAGTCCCCTTCTTTTCTGGTCATATTTCAATTGGCAAAAGTCTAAAAATAATAAATACCTACTATATATAGCTTTTTTGATTTGCCAAATGACTTTTGCAGGACATATGCAAACAACATTTATCATGTTAGTAGGACTTGTTTTACTTCATTTAGTTCGCAAGAGACCTTTCCAATTGAGGGAAAGTATATATTTGTTCGGATCAATAGTTCTAGGTTTTATACTAGCTGCTCCACAAATTATTCCTACAATGCAACTTTCACACTACTCTGCAAGAAGTTTTGCAAATCCCTATCAATATGTTGTTTCATACATTTTTAATAGTAAAGATCTCATTGGTTTTTTTTCTTCTCAATCCCTGGGAACACCATTGAATGCAAACTATGGAAATTTGGTGTCAAATGGAAGTAGGATATATTGGGAAAATACCCCTTATATTGGTGAATTGTTTATTGTTTTGCTTTTTTGTGCAACAGTATATTACTCAATTACCCATAGAAAGCTATTGGAGCCATTTATATTTTTGATTCTTTCACTCTCTTTTTTGATTCTTGCCTTTGGAGGTGATTCCCCTTTATATTTTTTGTTTAGTATATTTCCATTTAACATGTTTAGGACTCCATCACGATATCTTCTCGCTTCGGTCTTTTTTCTTATTCTCTATTCCGCCTATATCTTTAAATCTCTTATTAGTACCAATTTGATTTATAAAATAATTGTATATAGTCTTATTTTTATTAATTGTGGCATCCTTATTATTACCGCATTTAATTATCACCTTTTTATAGACTCACGCACATTATTAAACACCCTTACTCAATATCCTAAAATTACTTCTAACTCAAGCTATATTACCTATGGTGGGACTGAGGAGTGGAATAAGACGTTTGCCAGTAAGGGATGGCATACACAACAGAGTATAAATACCTATTTATTCCTCAACTCTGCACTTCTTCCCAATTCAAATTTAATCAATGGTCTATCTACTTTTGATGTTTATACTGGGGGGCTTAAACTGAGAAGGAACGAATATCTGAAATCAATTGTAATCGATTCACTCGACAGTGTTACAAGTAATGAATCAAATGCTGACCTAAATGATAAGCTAGAGAAGTTACTTCACTTATACAACATTGGAACTATAGTATCACTATCGCCAGTTGATTTACCTCATTTTAGTCAAGTTAGTAGTAAAAAAATGGGCGAGATAAATATTACATTTTGGAACAATAGTCAGCAAAGTAATACAGTATTTTATATTCCCTCTAAAGTAACATCTGTATTATATTTGGAAGATATTGAAAGGGAGATGAGTCTTGAGGCGGTGTCCGAAAAAAATGCATTTGCTGAATCACTCCCAACACACATTAGTCAAAATAACACCACCGTCACAATTCAGATTGCAAATAATACAGAACAAAAGCTACACAGTATCATTGATACTTCTAAAAACATATATATCGTTGCAAAAAAGGGGTGGTACCCAGAATGGCATCTCTTTATTGATGGAAAAGAACAAAAAATATATAAAACAAACCTTATCCATATGGGATTCTATTTGCCTAAAGGAAAGCATTCAGTTGAGTTTGTGTATATCCCAACAAGTTTCTATGTTGGATGCCTGTTTTCCACTATAGGAATAGTGTTTATTCTGATACTCATTAGAATGAGGTTAGTTCGGTCTTAGCACTCTTCTCATATTCAATAGATAGTTTTTTGAAGTGGGGAATATTCTCATTTTGAGGTTCACACTTTTCTAAGTATGCGAGTGCAGGTTTTACAAAGCCAGGAAAGTTTTTTATTGTGGATACAATATCAATTGTGTGTGCTACTTTAGTCGCTTCTATGCATTTATTCTCCAGTACCAGTATGTTCATATATGCAACTTTGCTTTGTGGGTCATTCTGTTTGTACTTTTCTGAGATTGTTTTTAAAACAATTTCTGCATCATTATAACGCTCCATATAGACTAATAATTTTGCATAATTTTGATACGAATTAAGATAGTATTCGCCAATCGAATTAAGATGAAAGATGTTCTTTTCATCGGCTGATAGGAGTGGAATTTTATACTCGTGATCCCATAATTTTTTATTAGCAAAAAGTAATGATGCACTATCTGATGATGCGGTAAGACTATCTGGGTAGTATTTCCATACTAGACCATATGGACGCCATACTCCAACCGCCAACTCTCGCTCTGCATAGTAGCCAAATTGACTATTTTTAGCCACAAACTGTTTAAATGAGTCGCTACTATTAATGGGAGTGGTAATATGTAGTTTGGGAGTTCTCTTCTTAATCATTTCAATATAATTTTCTTTATGCATGAGACCCAATTGGAATAGTACTACATCCCTCCTCATATTAAGACCATACACCTGATATGCAGTAGTAAAAGTTGAAGTATCTCCTTGGGTTGTTAGAATACCTCCGTGTGGGACCGTTTTAATAATATCTTTTCCAAATTGCTCAAATACATTTAATTTCGATATATATGAAATCGATTTGAAATTTTGCTTTGCAACAATCAGAACATATAAGCAGATAAAAATATAATAGCTTAGTTTCACTATTCTTTTTAAGAATGGATTTTTTATTATTGCAACAATGCGCGCATAGTAATTTTTATAAACATAATCTACACCAATACTAAGAAATATAATCAAAATAACGTAGATAGGAATAAGAAATCTCTCAAACATTCCTGATGAGATGGTTGAGGTAAGTATAAAATTTGTATAAAAAAGAAATGCGAAGTGAGCTGCGAGTGAAATAAAGAGAAATGTTGAAAATAATTTTTCATATTTTCTACTCATGATAAAGCCTACTATTATAAAAATAATTCCTAGAGGTTTAAAGTCAAGCAATATAAAGAGCAATCCAGATAAGATGTCAGAGATTTGATTACCGATGTTAGGGTTAGAACTCGAATACGCCTTGAATGATCCATAGGTTGAACGCGTGATAAGAGAAAAAAATCCTTGGATAGTTTTTGCATTTTCCCAGTCAAGAATGGTATTGTTTAAGCTAACAATAATGGTATAGAGATAAAAACTTCCTCCTAAGCATATAAGCGTAAGCATTTGAATGCACAATTTTCTATTCAGCACTATTTTTTTTATTTTATCTTTAAGTAAAAACAACCATCCCGGTATAAATAAGACAAATATATGATGGTTGCTAATACAAAGTCCACACACCAAGGAGGAATAGAGCAAGTATGAAGTATTTGGCTTTTTTATGTATTTAAGTAACAAATAAGTTATGAGTGCAACAAAAAAAGTATGGAGAGCAAAAACTTCTGGAACGAGCGCATACTGCCAAATGGGAAATAAAACTAAATAGAGTAGTGATCCTATCAATGCGACATATTTAGTTAGCTTTAATTGCATCATTATCTTGTAAAGAATATATGCGGTCAAAACGGTAGGAATAGAGGAAAGTAGGCTTATGCGCCATGATGTTGTTTCAAAAGGGATAATTCTATCAATGATATTAGCTAGTAATGAATAGAGTGGATATCCAGGAGGATGAGCAATACCCCATGTTCTTGCAACCGTCGAATACTCTGCACTATCGCCACCAAAAACATATCGTGATTGGAGAGATATGTATATTGTAGTGATAAATAAGTAGAATGCGGCAATCATATCGGTGATTATAACAAAAAAACCGTCCTCCATGCGGAGGACGGTGAAGTTTCAAGTTAGGTTATCGAACACACCAATAACATTGTTGTCCAGCTGCATTTGTTCCATTTACATTTGGACACCCGGTTGCTTGTCCTGTGAGTGGATCTTCTGTAACTGATCCTTGTCCTGATGTATACACAAACTTTGTGTTTAGATCAGTTTTAAATGATTTTGCTGTTGGAGCATAACATACATTTACAATTTGATTTCCGCTTACTGGATCATTAATACCTGTGAGGAAAACACTATTAAGTTGTTTGCCTGCGAGTGCTGCAAAATCAGACTTTAATTCTCCTTGATTGATTACTGCTTGTAAAGCTTGGAATGCTGAAGTAGAGGTAACTGTACCAAAGGCAGTAAAATCCAATGTTCCGGTATATGGCATCTGTCCACCTTGAAGTGATGAATATCTTACCATCGCACCATGAATTTCAGCTACAGTATTTCTTACACCTGTATCAGTCCCCTTTTTAATTTGCTCTAACGGGTCAAGAGCCGCAAGAAGTGCGACAGCCAATGCACCAAGAAGTGCAATAACTAGCAAAAGTTCTATAAGGGTAAAACCTTTCTTTATTTTATTCATATTAATA
>JAPLYR010000080.1:0-11035 GCA_026395455.1 Candidatus Roizmanbacteria bacterium
GCTAATGGTACTGGTGCTGCCGGTGGTGGTGGAGCATATTCATTCTCTGTTCTTCCCGTTATGCCAGGAGAAACTATTACTGTAAGTGTTGGTGGAGGTGGATCAACAGGTGCCTGTGGAGCTGGTACCGCAGGTGGAGTTGGAGGTAGTGGAGGGTATGGAACTGGAGGAAGAGGTGGTGCAGCGGGCTCAACTGGATCCTCATGTAGTGGCGGTGGAGGTGGAGCTGGAAGTTTTGTATTAAGAGGTTCAACTGTTCTTCTTGCTGCTGCTGGTGGTGGAGGTGGAGCTGGAGCTGAAGGCGGTTCAGCAGGACCTGGTGGTGGAGGCGGCGTAAATGGTGGAGCTGGAGCATATGGAGCAGGAGGAACAACAAATGCAAATCAAAGTGTTAATGGTGCAGTGGGAGGAAGTGTCGGAGGTGGAGATGCGAGTGGTGGAGGTGGGGCGGGAGGTGGATATAATGGAGGAACAGGTGGTGCAGCGCCAAGCGGTGACAGTTTAGGAGGTGGAGGTGGTGCTGGAGGAGCAAGTCTTGGTGTCGCAGTTTTAAATGGCTCCGGAACTACGCCAGGTAATTCTTCTGATGCGGATAGAGGCACAGCTGGGAATGGTGGAGCAATTTATGCAGCTGGAACTGCAGGAAAAGTAGTTATTAGTGCAGTTTCTCTCAAACCAAAACAGGGAAAAATGGGAAAAGCCGGAACTTTTAATGGAACAAGTGATTATATTTCTGTTCCAGACAATTCCTCATTTGATTTGGGAACTGGAGATTTTAATATTTCGTTTTGGGCAAATCATAATTCTCTATCTACATATAATACTTATTTTGAAATGGGTCTATATACGGCTGGCATACTCATGAGACAAGATACTCCAACAACATTAAATATATATTTACAATATTTAACGTCAGCCGATGTTTATTCTTACTCTTTAGCTCCCCAATTAAATCAGTGGTATCACTTCTCTCTTAATCGCCAAGGCGGATATCTTAAGTTATATGTTAATGGTCAACAAATAGGAACGACTACAGCTTCAAGTCAAAATATACAAGTTTCCGGACCACTATACATTGGGCATTCTGCACATGCTGCAGCTACTCAGTATTTAAATGGTTCACTCGATGAATTTGTTATTAGTAATACTTACAGATCAGCAGATGATATTCGTCAGGCGTATGAAATTGGAACACGCACTCACAAAGTTACCATTGATTTTGGAGCCAAATTGGATGGTGGAAATCTTATCGCGAATAGCTCTGATAAATTGTTTACGGTTGATGCGACATATTACGGATTAAATAGTAAAGGAAGTAATATCTATCTTGGAGATAAAATTATCGTTCGTGAAAGTTATGGTGGTGTTGAGTATATAGCGCAAGGGACTGTCAATTCAGTAGTCGAAAGCACTGGGGTTGTTACTGTTGCTGCATGGGATGGTGGGAGCACCTTCCCTATTGGAGGATTTACTGCTGATGCTTCTGTTTTTAAATGGCAAAAAGAATACTTTGATATTACCGGTTCACTTGGAACACAGAGAAGTGCTATAAGTCGCCTCTCATTGAGACCAACAAATGGAAACGAAGGACGAACAATTTGGCTTGACGATATTCGTTCATCAGGAAACTACCTCACAAGTCCAACTGGTAGTACTATTACTTCCAGTATTGGCAACCGTTATTTCCAATATAGGACTATTTTATCTTCATTTGATTCAGCTGTTTCTGCAACTCTTTCGGCAGTAACAATTGATTATTCCTCAAATAATGCCCCCAACACACCTTCTCTTGACTTACCTGTTGATGCCTCCATTAATCAAAGTGTCACGCCCGTTTTTAAAACAACTACGACCGATTTTGAAACGAATTATATTCGCTATAAAATTTTGTTATGTACCAATCTTGCCATGACCACTGATTGTCAAACGTTTGATCAAACATCCACTCAAACAGGTTGGACCGGACAAGATACACAAATGGGAACTGCATATGTAAGTGGAACACAGGCGACTTATACTATTGCTACGGAATTAAATCCGAGCACAACTTATTATTGGCGAAGTTATGCAATTGATCCTGCAGGAAGTGGAAATTGGAGTACAACTCAAGCTGTCCCAAAATCTTTTACTACTACTTCTGCTCCTTCATCCCCTACTTCGCTTCAGGCTCAAGGTCTCACAAACCCTACAGTATCAACGCTTACTCCGTACTTCTCTGCACTTCATAATGATCCAGTTGGGAATGCTGCAAATAAATATCAAGTCCAAGTAAATACAAACAACACATTCACTGGAACGACAATGTGGGACTCCGGTCAAGTAAGTATGGCAACTACTGCTAGTGGTGCGCGTATTCCTAATGTAACCTATGCAGGAACTTCTCTTGTGTTTAATGGAACCACATATTATTGGCGAATTCGTCTTACCAACATTCTCAATGCTACAGGTACTTGGTCATCACCAGCATCTTTCAAGTTAAGTACTCCACCCAACACTCCTGTTCTTGATTTGCCAAGTAATACAGCTATAGACGTTACCGTTCAACCAATGTTGAGAATTACAGCAACTGATGTTGATTCCGATTATTTACAGTATAAAATTCAAATTTGTACCAATCTAGCTATGACTTCAAATTGTCTTGTGTTTGATCAAACCTCATCTCAAACGGGTTGGTCCGGACAAGATGCACAAACAGGGACTGCATATGTAAGTGGAACACAGGCAAGCTTCACACCTTCCTCTCCACTCTCTATTGTTACCGCTTACTATTGGCGAAGTTATGCAATTGATCCGGGCGGAAGTAATGTGTGGAGTGGGACACAATCCAACATTTATTCGTTCACTACCACGAATGCTCCTCTGTACGGGACTGGTTGTGTTGTGAGAGAATCGAATAATGATTCCTCCCTTCTTGTTCGTTGGAGTGATAATGCATTTGATGAAAATGGATATGAAGTCAGAAGAAGTGTTGATGGAGGAGCTTATGTAGAACTCGCAACAAACATTCCTCCCAATTCTACTTCTTATCAAGATATATCTATCACCACAGGACACACGTACTCATATCAAATTGCCCCCTATTTTACTGCAGGACCCACGTATGGTACATGGTGCACCACAGTCCCATTATCCATTCAACGTGGCACCTTCACTATAAAGGGTGTTAAATTGAACTGAACAAAAAATTATGAAAACATATACAATAGATATTGTGAAGTGTGGTTTTTGTATTTAATTACTTTGCACATATATGAATCATTCTGTCCATAAGGGTGTTACTCTCGCAGAAATCCTCCTCGTAGTTACCCTATTAATTACTCTCATGTCAGTTACTTTGATTTCTGTTACTGCACAAATTGGACGAGCGCAAGACGCACAAGCTAAAGCGGCATTAGCACAACTCAAACGAGTGTTTGAAGAGTATTATAGCGATCATAATTGTTATCCACCTATTGAATGGTTTGATGGTCATGAAGATTGTAAAGGAAATATGATGAAGCCATATTTGGAGTCAATCCCTTGTGATAACCATACAAAAAGACCATATCAATTGCAAACAGATAGAACAGGATGTAAGTGGTATGGACTCTATACTAAACTTGTCAATCCAACAGGCAATTCATATTGTGTAGATACAATCCCTTTTAATTATTTTATTGGCTCAAATAATGCAGTCCCACAAGTTACTTGTCCACTCAATTACTATTGTCAAAGTGTAGGCAACTGTCTGAAATTTGATTCAGTATCATGGGACTGTGTTCCTGCATATCCTGATAATAAATGTACTGGATCTAATGGATGTGTTATTACTGGCTCTTGTTCACTTCGACAGTAATTCGTTCCTTTATCTCAAATACTCCTGAGGATTTTGTAGTACTCCATTTAAGCGAATTTCAAAATGGAGATGAGGCCCAGTAGATCGACCTGTTGATCCCATATTTCCAAGTTGTTGACCCTGATTTACAGCCTGTCCTGCATTAACAGAAATAACTGACATATGTCCATAGAGTGTCTGATATCCATTTCCATGATCAACCACTACATGACATCCATATCCCCAATTTATACACCCTGCATAGGTAACAGTTCCTGTATCTGCCGCAATAATGGCTGGTCCACCGTTACTAGCAATATCAAATGCTTGGTGGTACCACGTTGGATACTGTGTGATAATACCAGTTGTTGGCCAAATAAAGGTGGTTGATCCACGAACTCCAGCGATTGCATTTGCATACTGTGGTGCTTGTGCAAAGTACTTAGGTTGTTCTGGCTCAATAACGCCATCAGGGACAAAAAGAGTCTGTCCAGCACGAAGCGCAAAGGTATCAATATCTGCAAAATCATTAAAGATAAAATTTACAATGTTCTGAGCAGTTGTTTTATATTTCTTTGCAATTGAATATACCGTTTCTCCTGATACAACAGTATGCACTACGCCTGTGACAGGTGGTATCTTCAACGTTTGTTCTGGTTTTATAGTGTCACTTTTTAAGTCGTTAGCCCATTTGATAGTGTCAACTGAAACACCAAACTTTTTACCGATTGAGGCGAGTGTGTCACCCGATTTCACCACATAGTTCTCTACTTTATCACGTGGTTTTGAAGATATAACTGTTGAAAGCGCTGTTTCATATGGATTGTAGCTCACGACACTCGATTGATTTTGTTGATTGATAGGCTGAGTGAAAAGTGGAGTAAATGGATTATTTTCTGCAATAATGGGACCTGCAACAATAGCAATAGCAACAAGAATTATAAGTGAGCTATTTAAGAAAGATGAAGAGTACTTCCCTCGTTTTGCAATTAAAAAAGACACGATAATATCTTTTACAGCTTCAAACTGCTGGCTCAAAAGAAGAGTCTTCTGCACAACGTACTGCTTGATGAACGACAAGAATAACGATACATCTGTCATCCTCCTATTATACTAAAGTTGCACCATTATTTCGCCTCTGGGCTTGCAGTTGGGGGAAGGTTTATCTTTGGTTCAATTTGAGGTACTCCTGTTGGTGACAAAGATAATGATTCCTTTTTCTGCGTTGCTTCAGTATTGTTTGTTTGTGTCGTTTGTGATTCTGTTGGGATCTTTTTCTTAAATTCTTCTAGATCTGCTACTGCCTTTTTATAATCAGCTGCATCTTTTGAAGGATTAAGAAGTGAAACGCACGCTTGCATGGCTGTTGCTGCTTTTGTATAGTCACCCTTTTGATATTCTGCCCATGCATAGTTATATTCTGCATTTGGCCAATCTGGTTTCAGTGCAACTGCTTGTTCGAACAATCGTGATGCGTCATCGTACTGTTTATATCCATACAACACCCCTCCAAGACCTAAACGATAGGAAGGATTTTGTGGATCAAGAACAATTGCTCGTTGATATGCAGAAACTGTCCATGTGTCTGCTCCTTGGACAACTCCTGCAATACTTCTGTACACTGTTGCTAATAATTCCCAATTGGTTGCTTTATTTGGATTGAGTGATACAACGGCTTTTGCTTCATCAATTGCGGCTTGTATAGCTTGACTTACTGTTTGTCTATCTGTCTCAGAAAGCTGTGGCTGCCCTTGTTCATTTTTTGTTGTTCGACCTGCTATTGTGTTTGCAATAAGTAAGTGTACTTGTGCAAAGTTTGTTCTCATTCGTTCGTTATATGGATTGTAAGAAACAGCAGTTCTCATTGTTTCGTACACACTCTTTAAGTTGTTGTTGGTTAATGACTTTTGGAACATGTATTCAGACATGTATAGTTTTCCCAGCATAAAACATCCACCACCAATGCCGACTAATCCCACCAGAATAATAAGTGCATAGGCAGGAATAATTTCTCCAAAATCGATAGAGACTTCCTTATTTCTGTGGTGAGATTGTTCCATACCAATCCACACAAAGAGAAGAAAGAAGAGAAGGAATGAAGGTGGAGTCAATAAAAACGCTCCAACAAAATAAATAGAAACCAACTTTGCCATAACTGATCCTTCTGCTGAAAATGCTTTTTTGACCAGTAATGAAAGAATGAGAAAGAGACTCCCAATTCCAAGCAATCCCATCTCAGTCATTATATGAAATGTCGCTGTTCGAGAGAGTGAAAATGTTGGAATCTGCCATAAAGGTGAATTGTTATAACTGAGGTCCTTCATTTTTACAAACACTGACTGAAAGTTATCAATTCCTACTCCAAAAAATGCAGTAAGCTAATATTGAATTATTCTTTACGAGCGTAAATAATAAAACAATTGCAGTTAGTGTGGTCACCACGAATCCGACAAATGAAGCAATATTTTTTTCTGTATCATCATCCTTTTTTAATAAGTGACTAAGCGATATAACTGAGACTAAACCAAGGAAAATAAGAGCATCAATTAATGTTCCTGCGAGCGTTATGTTTTGAAACTTCTGCAAAGCACTTGGAAGCAGAGCTGTAAGAAATGGCACTGTCTCTACAAGGACAGTAATACTGAAAAGTACTGAGAAGGCTGCTAGAACAGTCCCTCCATGAGGAAGTTTTTTGTGTGATCGAGAGATATAGTAATAGATAATGAAAAGAAATACGAACATCAACAATCCAAACTGTGGATTAATGAGCGCCTGCACTTTGTTTGTAGAACCAAATAGCACTGAAAGAACTCCTGCAACAATAAATAGTGTAAATGGTGTGTCAAACTCTCTTTTTTTCCATGTTGCTTTTTTTGAAAGTAAAAAATCACCCAACGAAGTAAGGAGAAGTAAAAGTGCAAAAAATCCAACTAAATACCATTTTGATGTGGTAAAAAAATCCTGTTGAAAAGGAAGAAAGAAAACCACAACCAACAATGCAAATACAGAAAGAGCATAAGATCGGATGGTATTAAGAGACATAGAATGTAATATACAAATTCTTAACTGCTTACAAATTACAGTCTACAGAAAAATAAAAAAAATGACAAGGTCAATATATATATTATTTTGCTTTTCGAATGATTCTGCGAATTGCGGTTTCAAAGGCGGCTTGTTTAAGACTTGATTTCTCTTTTGTATACGTCTGCCAAATTTCCTCAAAGGCATCGCTCATCATTCCAAAAAGCTTCTTATTTACTTTTTCTTCACTCCATACTTGTCCTTTCATATTCTGAAACCATTCAAGATATGACACTGCTACACCTCCACTATTGGCAAGTACATCTGGAACGATGAGCACTCCTTTTTTTGTTAAATAGTCATACGCTTCTTCGCTAACAGGTCCATTTGCCATTTCGATAATTATTCTTGCCTGGATTTTGTGCATGTTTTCTTTATTAATCACATTTTCCAAAGCTGCAGGAACAAGAATGTCCACTGGAAGTTCAAGAAGTTCTCCATTAGTTATCTTTTTCCCTTGTTGTATGTCACAAACCCCGCCGACGCAATAACAACCGGCAACTTCACCTTTTTCTTTTTTACAGTTCATTATTTTTTCAATATCTAAGCTTTTTTCTCCAGTCACTCCTCCCTTTGAATCAGAAACTGCCACAATTTTCATTCCTCTATCTGATGCAATTTTTGCAAAATAATATCCCACATTTCCAAATCCCTGTACTGCCACCTTCATTTCAGATTTTTCTTTCTTTAATTTGCTCAAAAGAGCTTCAGTTATTGCGACTCCTCCACGACCAGTTGCCTCTGTTCTCCCAAGCGTCCCTCCAAACTTAACTGGTTTCCCAGTAAAGGTTGCTTTTAGCTTTTCTAGGTCAGCTTTTTTTAACTGTTTCTTGTTTATTTTGATCAGCTCATCCAACATCCACTTCATGATCTGTCCATTGGTATTCACATCAGGTGCGGGAACGTCTTTTGTAGGTCCAATGATGGATGCAATTGCACGAACGTATTCTTTTGAAATTCTCTCTAGCTCCCCCTCAGACATTTCTTTTGGATTAAATATAATTCCACCCTTTCCTCCCCCATATGGCAAGCCAGCGACAGCACATTTAATAGACATGAGTGTGGCAAGTGCTTGTACTTCATCTCGAGATACATTTGGATGAAAACGAATTCCCCCTTTATAGGGACCTAAGTTGTCATTATGTTGAATGCGAAATGCAGTAAATAATTTATTTTTTCCATTATCCATCTTTACCTGTAGCGTGAATTCATGAATTCCATCTGGCTGTACTAAACGATCAATAACGTCTTGCGCCAATCCCATTGCTTTTCCTGTTTTGATAATAGTATTTTGAGCTGTCTTTAACATGTCATTCATAGAAAATAGTGAAAAAATAATAAATCTTATTAGTATATTACTGACTCTCAATCCATCTTTCTGCATCAAGTGAGGCTTGGACTCCCATCCCTGCCGCAGTTGATGCTTGCTTATATACGTGATCAACGCAGTCCCCCGCTCCAAACACCCCTGGGAGTGAAGTCATCGTTTGATAATGAACATCATATGTGTGGGTTTTTGTCTGTTCTACTTTATTGCTCAATTGTTGCAATGCATACATTGCTGTTGTGAGAACATATCCTTTTTGGTCAAGATCAATCTGATTTTTAAAAAGATCAGTGTCTGGTCTATGCCCAATAGCTACAAATACCCCGTCAAGTTTTACTGTTTTTTCTCCTTCTGGAGTTTTTAATTTAAGACCCTCAACTTTGAACTGACCTAAAACTTCTTCAACAGCAGCATTCCATATAACCTCTATTTTTTCATGTTCGAGTACTCGTTTTTGCATGATTTTTGATGCTCTAAATTCTGCTCGTCTGTGAATAACATATACTTTTGAAGCAAATTTTGTTAAGGTGAGAGCTTCTTCTAACGCGCTATCTCCACCTCCAATAATGGCGACAGTTTTATTCTTAAAAAAGAATCCATCGCAGGTTGCACACGCAGATACTCCTTTTCCTCGTAGACGTGTTTCACTTTCAAGCCCCATCCAAAGCGCTTTTGCACCAGTGGCAATAATAACTGCCTTTGTTTTATATTCTGTACCCCCACCAGCTAATGTAACTAATTTAACTGGTTTAACCAATTCAACTGACCCTACGTTTTCATCAACAATAGTTGTTCCAAATGCGCTAGCCTGTTTTCGCATAACATCAATAAGCTCGCCGCCTAGTATTGATTTTTGTCCAGGGAAGTTTTCAACTTCACTTGTGAGCATGAGTTGCCCTCCAGGAGGTGACCCTGCAAGAAGAATGGGTGAGAGTCCCGCTCTCCCTAAATATATAGCTGCAGAAAGTCCCGCTGCTCCCCCTCCGATAATAACTACATTGTGTGTATCCATGAATTTAATATTTATATTGATAATTTATAAATTGATAGCACGCTCGATCATTCTACTAACCTTTTCAACATCTTTGTGAGGCAAATATTCACAAATATTGGAAACAACAATCTCCTTGGATAGTGCATCAATTGCCTTTTTAACCGCTGACACTTGTTGTAGTACATCTCCACAATCTCTCTTCTCCTCAACCATCTTTTGAATGCCCTTTAGTTGTCCAATTACTCTACTGATTCTCTGTGATAGTTCCATAGGTTAAGAAATAAATAATAATAAATGAGTACTCCCTACTAGTACCCAGTATAGTCTTTTACAAAATATTTTGTCAAGGGATAAAAATGATAAAAGATATGCTGTGAAGGATGTCTTGCATATATCAACGTCGTTAATTGTAGTATTTCCCGCAACCCACCATTTTACACAAGTTATACACAAAGAGAAAACCCTAAACTTTAAACTCTAAATTCTAAACCGTAAATGAATGAGTAAATAATAAAATCCCTCTATCAAATTTATGCAATTCGAAACAGCATGCTCAACACGTGACCTTTTTGCCAGTGAGATTTTAAGGTGGGTGGGAAAAACGAAGCAAAAGACGTCACTGTGAGCATGTGTGAGAATTGCTTATCTATTAAATACCATTTTCCCAACCAAATAAGCAGTTTTTAATAGGATTAAAACGTCTTTTATTATTGACTTCTTCTTAGCATATTGACAATCTAACTCCATCCATTTCTTAAATGATAATAAGTGTGATCCTTGCACAACCCATTCAGAAGTCATCCCAGGAAGCACCATAAAACGAGTTTGATATCGAGAAGGTATTTTATTTGCCTCTGAGCGGGGTAATGGTCGTGGACCTACAAATGCCATTGAGCCTTCAATAATGTTCATCAATTGGGGTAATTCATCGATTGCAATGCGTGAAAGAATTTTTCCTACGCGGGTATATCGAGGATCATTTTTGATTTTAAATACTGGCCCATCAGCCTCATTTTTCTTTATATATCGCTTTTTAAGTGCCTCTGCGTTCCACACCATTGTTCGAATCTTATAGATCCAAAACAGTTGTTTATTTTTCCCTACTCTCAATTGGAGAAAGAGAAAGGGACCAGGAGAATCAAGACGAACCACAATATAGAGTATTCCCAATAGAGGAAGCGATAAGATGAGGAAAATAAATGCGAATAATCGTTCTAATGCTCTATATACCATTGAGGGATAGTATAACAAAAAACCTTAAATACTAAACTCTAAATCCTAAACAAATCAATACAAAATTTTAAATTTTTAATCAATATCAAATATTAATTATTAAATTTATAAACTATAAAATAGGATTTAGGCGTGCAATTCGAAGCAGTATGCCAGGCATGTGGATCTTCAAGCGGGAGAGGTAACTAACTAGAGGAACAGATGGCACGAGTAAAGGGTACCCAACAGCGCGCACAAAACTCCAGCCAGCAGGCATTGGAGGTTTTGGAGCACTGGTGGGGGAAATTACGAGTGACAGAATCTGGAAAATCAACTCTTACCCTTTTAGACTTCCCAAGAACTCTTCATTTGTCTTGACCTTTGTCAACTTATCGATCATGGCGGTCAATCTTTCCTCTGGGGTAAGAAGTGACAACATGCGGCGTAAAGTTGTTATTTTCTTCAATTGGTCAGCACTAAAGAGTAATTCTTCGTGTCGAGTTCCTGATTTTTCAATATCAAGAGCTGGGTAAAGTCGTTTATCTGCAAATCCTCGATCAAGGTGAACTTCCATGTTGCCAGTTCCTTTGAACTCCTCATAGATAAG